>JASLDB010000051.1 GCA_030151665.1 Neisseriaceae bacterium | reverse complement strand
GTTAAATTATCGTTAAGGCACTCTACCTTGCTTGACCTTCCCCCTGGGTCAGTCCTTATGATTTGACCCAGTCTTTAACCAAAAAAGGTCAACATCATGAAAAAAGCCCCCATTGCAGTTGCCGTCCTGATGGCCAGTATTGGCGCTATTGGTATTGCTTTATTTGCCATGCCCAAAGCAGCCCAAGCCCAAAGCAAAAATATTGATTTATATAAGTCAGCCACTTGTGGCTGCTGTACTGCTTGGGGAGATGCCATGGAAAAAGCAGGGTATAAAGTTACAACCCATGTTTTAGAATACGATGCATTGGATCAATTTAACAAACAAAACAATGTACCCGATGCATTAGCAAGCTGCCATACCGCAACGTTGGATGGCAAAATATTGGTTGGTCACATGCCAATCTCTGGTGTTGAAGCAACCGCTAGTCTTCCCAACGATATTGTAGGCTTATCGGTTCCTGGCATGCCAATCGGTAGTGTTGGTATGGAGCAAGGAACAGAAAAAACACCTTACCAAGTCATTGCATTCACCAAAGATGGCAAACAGAGTATCTTCCAATCGCATTAATACCGTTCTCTTAACCAAAAAATCCCCGATCATGGACACATGATGGGGACTTTCATCAAGATTATTTAAAGCAAACTGGGCAAAACCACATTGCTTAAACGCCATTCAATCCAATTGTGTCGTTTAAATTGTAGCTCCCACTCAATATCACCTTTGGGCAACCACACCACAAATTCATCAAAACTTTTGTATTGCCAACGCCATTTTCCTACCTTATCTTGCTTGCCTTGGTTTTTTTCTTCTACCGCATTGGACTTATCAACAGTAGGTTTCTTTTGCTTTTGGTAAGTGTCTACCCAAGACATTAAGCTTTTTAAAGTTTCATCCGTCACATATTGATCGCTGATTTTTTCCAAAAAAGGACTGGTAAATTGCCCCAGTATTTTTTCATAACGCTTCACCAAACCTGTTTTATCAGCGCTGCTTAAAGCTTGCAATGTTTGTGTTTGCACTTGTTCACTCAAGTTTTTTTGTAACACATCAAAATCAATATACGTAGCCACTTTATCCATGTCTTTTGCATCAACGGCTTGCTTAATGTGGTACAAGGTCACGAAAGGAGATGCTGCCAAGTACAAAACCGCTAAAATCATGACCAATACAGCTGTTTTCACCACCAATTTCATGCTGATCCTTTGTTGATTAACGGGTGTTATGACACAATTACACTGTGTTGCAAGGCTTGATCAATGTCTTGCCAAATGTCTTCTACATCCTCAATGCCCAATGAAAAACGCAACAAACCTTCTTTAATGCCCAAATCAGCTTTAACTTCATGGCTCATGCCACTGTGGGATTGGCTATAACTGTGATTCACCAAACTCTCTACACCACCCAAACTGGCTGCCATTTGCAAGATTTGTAAGTTTTTAATCACAGCATTGGCCGCGGCAATGCTGTCATTTTTCAAATAAATCGACACCACACCACCAAAACCCCGCATTTGTTTCTTCGCCAACTCATGGTGTTCATGGCTCGTTAAGCCAGGATAAAAAACTTGTGCAATAGCAGGATGTTGTTCTAATCGCTCGGCAATGATTTGGGCGTTATGTTGGTGTCGATCCATTCGCACAGCCAAGGTTTTAATGCCTCGCAATACCAAAGCACAATCCATGGGACCTGCCACAGCACCTGCATTAACTTGCAAACTGGCTATTTTTTTAGCCAAGACATCTTCTCGTGCCACAGCAATGCCCATTAACACATCAGAATGACCACACAAATATTTTGTCGCCGAATGAATCAATACATCCACGCCAACAGTCAATGGGTTTTGCAAATAAGGTGTGGCAAAAGTATTGTCGATACCAACCAATGCACCATGCTCATGGGCAATGTTTGTTAAAGCTTCCACATCAACCAAACGCAGCAATGGGTTACTGGGTGTTTCCAACCACACCAATTTAACAGTATGTTCATTCAAAATAGCTTTTAGCGCATCAGGTTCAGTCATGTCCGCAAAAATAACCTGTACGCCCCAATCTTGATAAACACCTGTCAATAAATCATAAGAGCCACCATAAATATCCGATACAGCAACAACCGTATCACCTGGGCGCAAAATACTGCGCCATACCACATCAATCGCAGCCATGCCGCTACCAAAAGCAAAACCAGCAACACCTGATTCCAAAGCAGCAACGGTGTCTTCTAATATTTTTCGAGTCGGATTTTGCAAACGCGAATAACGAAAAGGAATTTGCTCGCCAATTTCTTTCATGGCAAACATACTATTTTGGTAAATAGGTGGCATCAACGCTCGGTTATGCTCATCAACATCGTAGCTACTATGAATGGCTTCGGTGGCAAATTTCATACATTTCCCTTGTTAAACGTCAGTTAAGTGTGGCAATTATAAAATATTACAGCGTTTTATCTTACCGCAAATTAAGCAGATGCCAAAGTCCCAATAATACTTAATAAAGTCTCTTTTGTTATTTCAGATGGCTTTATTGCATCATCAGTTAATGGCTAGAGATGTAACCAATCAATAAAATGCGTTATGAATTTGCATCGCCTTGCTCAATACACACATCAATTTAAGTATGCCAATACCCAACAGCCAAGTTGCACCTTAAACAAATGGTAAAAGACAAATTTTATCTTGAGATTGATCGATACAACAAAACCCTTTCAAGGCTAAAACATCACCCACAACAATGTAATATTCATGCTGCGATGCTTCCCCAACGGTTACAGTGTTAAAAACCTAAAAATCCCTAATTTTCAGCTAATTATTCAACTAAAAAAATGAAAACAATACCAATCAATATCAAATAAAAACTCAACACAAACAATCTGATATACAAATAATAACTATTTGTTTCATTATCTTTGCAATCATGAATTCAGAATATTATTTCATTCAAAAAACCGTTTTGCTATATTGCAAATGTCTTTTGTAAACACCTTTTTTGATGTGTATGTATTGTATTAATACTTATTTTTGGAGATTATTATGAAAATCGTAAAAAGCCTTTTAGTTGTAACTACAGCCTTGGGTCTAGCAGTTCCTGTTATGGCTCAAACAACTGCACCAACCAGTAAAACCAAGACTTCTCAAGTTAAACCAGCACATGAAAAAGATGCTAAATTAGTGAAAGAAGAAAAAACCAAAACACAACATAAAAAAGTTGAAGTTGCACCAACCAAAACACCAGTTAAAAAAGCGAAATAGTTTTGTACGCTATTGATTCTGGACAAACAAAAAAGCCACCGTCATGCGGTGGCTTTTTTGTTTGCCTTTCGTTTACCCCTTACCTATCAATTGTTATTCTTCGATATAACTTAAATGTATTCTATTGATTGTTGGCTTTTGCATACCATCTCCTTCTTGCGAATCAAATAATTATTTTATGATATTGTTTTATGTTTAATTCTGTTAGCTCTACCATGATTTGAATTTTTTTAGAATGACTGGGTACAAGTTCAGATTGAATGGCAGCCAAAACTTTTTCTGACATGTTTCGTTGTACAGCATCACTCCTGCCTGGCATGATTTTTAAACTGACCGAAATAAAAGCATCTTGTGATTTATCCAAACCTGACAAAGCACAACTTGGTACATAACAACGGCTTTTAATATCAGCTGCAACAAATTCATTGGTATCCAACAAAATCTGATTAATACATAACAACAACTGATCATGATCTTTGACTAAACCATGTTCTGAACATTCAACGATAACATGTGGCATATTTTGATTCCTTAAAATTAAAAGCCCCAATGACCCGCATAACTGAGGCATATTCTGGTGCTTACTTAAACTTCATAAACTGAATATGGTAATCACAACAATCAACAATGGGGTAAGATATTGAATATATAAAATAACGGCATCACTAATTGATTATTAACATTATCAGCATTCATAATGTATTCCAGTATTGCTGCTGTTGTGTAAAAAACAATGCAAAGACTAGGTAAAAAGCTCGTCCGTACAAAAAAATATTAACACTGATAAAATAAAATGTATCCAATGCCATTTCAAAATACATGTATTTTGGCAACAAAAAAGCCAAGCCCAATTGGGCTTGGCTTTTTATGGAATGGATATTAAACCAACAATATGCGCGACAAACTGCGTACCAATGCTGACAACATAGCAAGGTCAGTACCTTGGTATTGCTGCATTTCACGCAATTGGCGCTGTGCTTGTTCTTTAACATCATCACCGATACCATCAGCATCCACACACTTGGCAACCACATTTAATAACATGGTTTGTACGTCTTCACGCACAGCCAAACATGCTTGATTTTGCCATTTATTGGTGCGAGGCAAAGATGCAATGGCACGGTACATCCAGTCCATTTGCAAAGCATCAGCCACAACGAAGTATTTCTCCACCACAGTTTCCAAGCCCAAACCTTCTTTGGCTGCCAAATCAATCATGGCAATCACATGTTCAGCATATGGCAAGCGAGATAGGAATGTACGATCTTCGGCATCAAGTGCAGCAAATTGTGCCAAACGATTTTCTTGCTCAGCCACATAAGCATGGTTATCGGCACTAATGTATTTACCCATCATCGCCACCACTTGGGCAACACCTGCTTTGTATGTCGCAATGCCATTAGACAAGTTACCCAATAATTCAGGGCGATGCAATAAACCACGAGCCACACGGCTAATCAAGCGAGCCACGCCACCCATCAATTCCATTTGCACTTGGCTAGGCACTTGGTTATCCAATGCTTCGATGTGGTTAAACCAATCTTCAGCATTGAAGATTTCGCTAGCAAACCAGTAAGCACGAGCAATACTGGCCACATCCGCTTCTGACTCAGTCATGAAGCGTTGTACAAAACTCATGCCCATGCGATTGACCATGCGGTTAGCCAATTGGTTTGCAATGATTTCACGTTTTAAATAGTGGTTAACCATTTCATCCAAATATTTAGCTTGCAATGCTTTGGGGAAATAATTAATTAAAATACTTTGGAAATTCACATCATCTGGAATATCACTGGCCAACAAAGCATCTTGTAAGTGCATTTTGCTATAGGCCAACAATACTGCCGTTTCTGGTGATGTAAACCCTTGCTCATGTGCCGCGCGGTCAGCAATATCAGCTTTACTTGGCAAATATTCCAATTCTCGGTTTAGACCAGCATGTTCGCCCAAGAAATGCGTCAACTCAGCATGAGCTGGTAAGAACGTCGCCGCATCCAATTGGTTCATTGCCAAAATTTGGGTTTGCAAATAATTATTGCGTAAAACCAAGTGACCCACTTCATCGGTCATGCTTTTTAGCAAATCATTGCGTTCAGGTAAGGTCATATTGCCTTTTGACACCACACTGCCCAACAAGATTTTGATATTGACTTCATGGTCAGAACAATCCACACCAGCAGAATTGTCAATGGCGTCTGTGCAGCATAGACCACCTGTTTTGAAGTATTCAATACGGCCTAATTGCGTCACACCCAAGTTACCGCCTTCACCCAATACTTGACAACGTAAATCGCCACCATTCACACGCACAGCATCATTGGCTTTGTCTTTCGCATCAGCATGGCTTTCTTTGCTGGATTTGATGTAAGTACCAATACCACCGTTATAAACCAATTCTACTTCTGCTTTTAAGATGGTCTGAATCAATTCACTGGGTGCCATGCGATCGGCTTTAACACCCAAGAAAGCTTGTACTTCTGGGCTTAAGTCAATGTGTTTGGCTGAGCGATCAAAAATACCGCCGCCTTGAGAAATCAAATCACGGTTATACTCACCCCAACCCATGGTGTTTTCAAACAAGCGTTTGCGCTCTTCAAAACTGGTTGCAGCAACTGGATTGGGATCCAAGAAAATGTGCATGTGGTTAAACGCTGCTTGTAAACGGATGTGTTTAGACAACAACATACCGTTACCAAATACGTCACCACCCATGTCACCAATACCCACAACGGTAAAGTCTTCATTCTGAATGTCTTTGCCCAAACCACGGAAATGGCGTTTAACCGATTCCCAAGCACCACGCGCGGTAATGCCCATGCCTTTGTGGTCATAACCAACAGAACCACCCGATGCAAAAGCATCATCCAACCAAAAACCATGTTCCGCAGCCAAACCATTGGCTGTGTCAGAAAATTTGGCAGTGCCTTTGTCTGCGGCAACAACCAAATAAGGGTCGTCTGCATCACGGCGGAATGTGTCTACTGGTGGCACAATCGCGCCGTCAGCTGCCAAGTTATCGGTTAGGCTTAACAATGAATCAATGAATAATTTATAACATGCTACGCCTTCAGCATTGAAACCTGCTCTATCACTTGGGGCTTGTTTGCACACAAAGCCACCTTTTGAGCCATTGGGCACAATCACTGAGTTTTTCACCATTTGTGCTTTTACCAAGCCCAATACTTCGGTACGGAAATCTTCTAAACGGTCAGACCAGCGCAAACCACCACGGGCCACTTTGGCACCACGCAAATGCACACCTTCTACTCGTGGGCTGTACACCCAAATTTCGAACAATGGACGAGGTTGTGGCAAGAAGTCAATCAAACCCGATTGAATTTTAAAGCTTACTGTTGCTTTGTCTTCACCTGTGGCCGTTTTTTGCCAGAAGTTAGTGCGCACTGTTGCCAACATCACCGTCAAGAATGCATTGATAATGCGGTCATCATCGACATTCACATCATTGCAATAATCTTTTAATGCCAAAATTTTGCTATCGGCATCGGCTTCATTGGCATTCACTGGGTGTAAACGGGCATGGAAAATATCACGCAATAACACAACCGCTTGTGGATGGCGCATTAAGCTGGCTTCCATGTAGCTTGGGCTAAATGGCACAACAGCTTGTTTTAAATACTTGGCAATGGCACGCAACATGACCGTGTCACGCCATGCAATACCAGCATAAGCAACCAAGGCATTAAAGCCATCATTTTCAACCACACCAGCATGAACAGCTTGCAATAATTGCATAAATTCTTGTTGTACTGCTTCAATACGCAAATGATTCAATGCTTCAACACTGGCTTTCGCACCCACGCAGCTTAAGCCATACATGGCTTCACCCACTTGAATTTCAAAAGGCAATTCTTCGTGCAATTGAATACCCATGTTTTGCAAAACAGGCAAGGTTTCAGACAAGCTAGGCACTTTTTTAGGGTAATACAAACTCAATGCAACAGGTGCATCCACTTGCTTATCATCAATGGCCACATTCAAAGACAATTTGCCTTCTTCTAAACCTGCCCAAGCAACCACATCACGCCAAGCTTCTTCGCTCGTGAATGTTTCACGGTAAGCATCAGTCAACTCAGGCAATAAGGCTTTAGCCAATGCTTGTTCAGCAGCGCTACCTTGTTGGCTTTGGCTTAAAAAGCCTTCGTCCCATGCCAAATCAACCTTAACCCACTCGTCTAATAAACTCTTGGCTTTGGTTGCCAACATGGCTTGTTGTTCAGCGTTTAAGTTTAGTTTATCGGCTTCTTGTTGTAAGTTAGAAAGCCAGTCATCGTGTTTAGATACCATATACTATATATCCTAGTACTAAGTTAATATCGCCATGCCAAATTTACCCCCTGACAAAGCGATACAATAAAATTAGCCAAAAGACATATTATTAACAATAATATGTCTTTCATACTTGATTGCCCTATTATTGGCAATATTTTTAGAAATTTTATCTCAAATAATTTAATATTTTTAATATTTTTTCTAATCATTACCTAAGAAAAGTTGATACGCTCGATTATTGGTTTGATCTTCATAGACATAGGCCAATTGTTCCAAAAATCCAACAAACGCATTTTGGTCTTCTTTTGGCACATCCACACCCACCAACACCCGTCCATAATCAGCACCATGATTACGATAATGAAATAAGGTAATGTTCCAATCTGATTGCATCGATACCAAGAATTTCGACAAAGCACCTGGGCGCTCAGGAAATTCAAAGCTAATTAATCGTTCATTTTTGACTTTGTGGGTTCGACCACCAACCATATAACGAATGTGAATCTTTGCCATTTCATTGTCAGTTAAGTCTTCTACTGCCATATTGGTCGCTGTAATTTGCTCAATCACCAACTGGGTGTCTTTTGATCCAGCCGTTTGGATACCCACAAAGATATGCGCCAATTGATCGTCACCATAGCGGTAATTAAACTCAGTGATATTGCGTTGACCCAAACTTTTCATGAATTGCAAGAAGCTGCCTGGTGCCTCAGGAATCGTTACCGCAAAAATGGCTTCATTTCGCTCACTTAATTCACTGCGCTCTGCCACATGGCGTAAGCGACTAAAATTCATGTTTGCCCCACTATTAACCGCAACCAATGTCAAATTTTGTGCATTTTCACGTTTAATATAGGCCTTTAATCCCGCCAATGCCAAAGCACCTGACGGTTCAACAATACTGCGTGTATCATCAAAAATATCTTTAATGGCAGAACACACGGCATCTGTGTCCACCAATATGATGTCATCCAATAAATCACGGCAAATACGGTAGGTTTCTTCACCCACCAATTTTACCGCCGTACCATCGGCAAACAAACCCACGTCTTTTAAAGCAAATCGTTCGTTTTTGCGAATAGATTGCGCCATTGCACAAGAGTCTTCTGTTTGTACACCAATGATTTTAATGTCAGGCAAAACTTGCTTGATATAAGCTGCCACACCAGCTGCCAATCCACCACCACCGATTGGCACAAAAATGGCATCAATTTTTTTAGAATGTTGGCGGATAATCTCCATGCCAATGGTACCTTGACCTGCAATCACATAAGGGTCATCAAATGGCGGAACATAGGTCAAGCCACTTTGTGCAACCAATTCCATGGCATGATCATAAGCATCATTATATGACACCCCTTTTAACACCACTTCACCACCAAAACTTTTCACAGAATCAATTTTAATCAATGGTGTGGTTTCAGGCATCACAATCACCGCTCGGCAACCAATCGCCTGAGCCGATAGCGCCACGCCTTGCGCATGATTACCAGCACTGGCGGTAATCACCCCATTGGCCAAGGCTTTGGCATCCAATTGCGCCATTTTGTTATAAGCACCCCGAATTTTAAAGGAAAAAACAGGCTGCAAATCTTCACGCTTTAAATAAACTTGATTATTAAGGCGCTTTGACAAGTTTTTGGCAAAATCCAAGGGGGTTTCTTTGGCCACATCATAAACAGATGAGGTTAATGTTTTAATCAGGTAATGTTGATATTCGTTTGTAGACATAATTTATTTATTCGAGCAAAAAACGTGCAAAAGAATTAACAATACCCCTGCTATCTTGTGGTGGCAAGCGCCAAATCATGAAATAAAGCATATTATTCTTCATATCACAAAAATAAATAATCTTTATATAAATAATCACTTAATCTGCATACATTTTGTCCAATTTAGTCATTTAAATAACCTTTTTGCCACGTATTCAATTATTCTGCATGTATTTTCAGGCAATAAATTAATCACAGATCATCAATATGCCTTTGTCAAAACCATTAATATCTGTAAATTCACACCTTGGCCCTTTAGTCATTGAGCATTAATGGCTATAATGGTTTGACGTTAGTTGATCATTCAACTGACAACAGAATTAATTGCATACGATTGATTTATTCAACACAGATAATGAAGACATTGAGTACCATGAAAAAACACATACTTGCCTTGGCTTTAGGCATTTTTAGCTTTCAGTCTTTTGCCAATCCAACAGCAGGCGCACCTGAAATAGCTGGTACTGCTTATATTTTGCAAGACTTACAAAGTGGCCAAGTTTTAGCAGCCAACAACCCCAATACCCGCATTGAACCTGCCTCATTAACCAAGTTAATGACTGCTTATCTCACGTTTGAAGCCTTGAAAAATGAAAAATTAAAGTTAGATCAGACTTTAATTGTTTCAGAAAAAGGTTGGAAAACTGAAGGTTCTCGCATGTTCTTGGACCCAAAAGTACCTGCCAAAGTAGAAGATTTGATTAAAGGCATGATTGTCCAATCAGGTAATGACGCTTGTGTGACTTTGGCAGAAGCCATTGCTGGAAGCGAAGAAGGCTTTGCCATGATGATGAATGCCAAAGCCAAAGAGCTGGGCATGAAAGGCTCTCATTTTGAGAACAGCACAGGCTTGCCAGGTGAAAACCACTACATGACAGTACAAGATTTGGAAATCTTATCCAGTGCCATTATCAAAGATTTCCCACAGTTTTACCCATTATACTCTGTCAAATCATTCACCTATAATAACATCACTCAACCCAACCGCAACTTATTGCTATACCGCGATAAAGATGTTGATGGTTTGAAAACAGGACACACTGATTCTGCTGGCTTTAACTTGATTGCATCCAGTAAACGCAATGGCCGCCGAGTTCTTTCTGTTGTTGTGGGTACCGCTAGCCCAGAAGCACGAGCGACTGAATCCAGTAAACTATTGAATTGGGGTTTAAGCACTTTTGAAACACCCAAACTATACGATGCCAATAAAGCAGTATCCAAAGTCAAAGTATACAAAGGCTCTTCTTCAGAAGTGGAAATCGGCTTTTTAGAAACGGTTTATTTCTCTGTACCAACAGGTTCTAGCAAAGACTTAAAACCTGTATTGGAAACCATTCAACCTGCTATTGCACCGATTGCTAAAGGCAAAGAACTGGGTAAGATGAAAATCATGTTAGGTGACAAAGTCATTGCCGAAAGATCTGTTGTGGCATTAACCGATGTACCCGAAGCTGGCTTCTTTGGCCGCCTATGGGATGGCATTGCCTTGTGGTTTAAAAATACCTTTTAAGCCTGTGCCAAATGGGTTTTAACCCAAAAGCCGCTATGTTAGATAGCGGCTTTTTCAATGCCTCTTCTCTCTTATCAAAACCGCTCAACACTTCACCAATCATTTACAAAATCCCTAAACGAGCAAAAACTACATGATAAACAATTGGTTGCCTTTTTATCCACACAAACTGCTTTGGCGTTTTTTATTTTCGACCCATTTACCCTGATTTGGGTTAATGAATTATTTGCCTATTTTTTTTTCAATAAAAAGTACAATATCATAAAAAAATATCGTAATACGACTTGACTCAACAATCAACATTATTCAAATCAACCCTATTTTTAAGATTGGCTTTCATGA
>JASLDB010000029.1 GCA_030151665.1 Neisseriaceae bacterium | reverse complement strand
ACTTCCATAATGCCTTTGATAATGAGCGGCCCATCCCAGCGCTCTTTTACCCAAGCCACATCATTCCAACTTAAACATGGGTCAAATTGCTCAGCAGACCACGATGCCAATGAGGACATGTCACTAACACTTTGAGCATGACCGACAATATTGCGAAATTCTCGCTTATTGGTTTTGGCCATGTTCAAACACCATTCTGGCTTCAATGCCAAATTCAATAGGTTTTTCAATGTGGGTTTGGGTGGTGCTGACAAACCATTTTTAATGTCTTGGTGTCGTTGTCCCATAATTTGCAAATCCGCAGTTAACACCAAAGCAGAACATTTTGCTGCTTTGGCGCGGGCAATTAAATTCTCCATAAATGCTTTATCACGCATCATGTACAACTGGAACCAAAACGGTTTCGTCGTCACACTCGCCACATCTTCAATCGAACAAATACTCATGGTAGAGAGGGTAAATGGTATACCCATTTTTTCTGCCGCTTGGGCTGCCAACATTTCACCATTGGCATGTTGCATACCCAACATCCCCATGGGTGCAATGATTAATGGCATTTGATAATCTTGTCCTAACAAGGAGGTCGCTAAAGACCGATTATCCATATCAACCAAGACTTTTTGTCGAAATAAATAATCAGCAAAATCACTTTCATTGTGTCGATAAGTCGATTGCGTCCAAGAACCTGAGTCACAATAATCCACAAACATTTTGGGTACTTTTTGACGATACACGCGATGCAAATCTTCAATACACGTGATTTTTTCCAACGAAGACATGAGCCACTTCTTTAAAACGAGAATAAACTATTCACTCTAACACAGCCACAAAACACCGAACACAAAAAAAGCCACCAAATGGCGGCTTTGTGGGGTATTTGCATATTTTATGATAAGGTTTTTGCCACATCACCAATGGTGGTAAAGATGCGATCAATTTCAGCTTCTGAAATAATCATCGGTGGTGCAATGGCTAAGGTGTCACCTGTAACACGCATCAAAATGCCAGCATCCCAACATTTTGCCAAGGCTTCACCTGCTCGTTTACCCACAATGCCATCTTTGCATTCAAACTCAATACCAGCAACCATGCCCACATTGCGAATGTCTTTAATAAATGGCAAACCTTTAAGTGAATGGGCAGCCTCTTCAAATTTGGGTGACAATTGTGCTGATCGCTCAAATAAACCTTCTGATTTGTACACATCCAAAGTGGCAATGGCAGCAGCACAAGCCACTGGGTGTGCTGAGTAAGTATAACCATGTGGCAACTCAATGGCAGTGGTTGCAGCCGCTTCGTTGACTGCATCATAAATGCCCTTGCTCGCCAAGACAGCACCCATGGGTACGGTACCATTGGTCAAACCTTTAGCACAGGTAATCATGTCAGGTTTCACGCCCATGGTGTTGGTTGCCCAATCACCACCAGTACGACCAAAGCCCGTAATCACTTCATCAAAAATCAACAAAATACCATGGCGATCACAAATATCACGCAAACGTTGTAAATAACCTTTGGGTGGCACAATCACACCAGCCGAACCACTCATTGGCTCAACAATCACAGCAGCAACGGTTTTGGGGTCATGCAAAGCAAAAATGCGATTTTCTAAATCATCTGCAAAATGGGCACCAAATTCTGGCAGACCACGCGAAAAAGCATTGTTTTCCACATCGTAAGTGCTGCGCATGTGGGCAACATAAGGCAACAAATGATTAAATGGCTTCATGTTACCGCCAATGCCACCCACAGATGTACCACCAAAGTTCACACCATGGTAGCCTTTTTCACGGCCAATAAACATATTGCGCTGACCTTCGCCACGCGCTTTGTGGTACGCCAAGGCAATTTTCAAAGCGGTATCAGCAGATTCAGAACCAGAACCAGTAAAGAATACACGATCAAAGCCTTTCGGTGCCATGTTGGCTAAGGCTTCAGCCGCTTCAAATGCTCTGTCATGGCCCATGCCAAAACAAGGTGCATAATCCATGGTATTCAATTGTTTGGTCACCGCTGAAATGATTTTTTCATGACCATGCCCTGCATTCACACACCACAATCCAGAAGTACAGTCCAAAATATCGCGACCGGCTTGGTCTTGAAAATACATGCCTTTTGCACCAACCAACACACGAGGATTGGCTTTGTATGCACGGTTATTGGTAAATGGCATCCAAAAATGATCTAAATTCATGCTCATCTTATTTCTCCTGATTTTGTTTGAGTCATGCCGCTAATATAAGAATAAAGGCTCGACTTGAACAGTAACAGTTATCAGCATTTTGACCACACTGTATTGCTAAAAATACCAATACAGTTCATGATGCTATTCTAAGCAGGAGAAAAAATAAAATGAGCACTTTGGTTGCCAAAATAATTAATAATATTCAAAAATCTATCCAAAGCAAACAATTGATGGCAGGAGAGAAATTGCCCTCTATTCGTGCACAAGCAAAATTATGGGGCGTGAGTACATTTACAGTCGGTGAAGCTTATGATCGCCTCATGCTGCAAGGAAAAATTTACAGCATTCAAGGCAAAGGCTATTTCGTTTTGCCCCAAGCCAATGATACCCAAGCACACACAGGACAAATCCCTGCACCACGACCACAAGCTTTGGACGAAACATGGTTATTAAATGGTATTTTCCAACAAAATACCCCCATGTTATTAGCAGGTTGTGGCTGGCTACCTGAGCATTATTACGATACGCAATTGCTACAATCCGCATTACGCCAACTGGCCAAAACCCCACAGCACTTTACAGAATATGGTCACCCCTTAGGCTATGCCCCGTTGCGAGTGCATTTGGCTCATGTTTTAAAACAGTGGCACATCCAATTAAATCATGATGATATTTTACTCACCCAAGGGGCAAGCCAAGCCTTGAATTTGGTTATTCAAGCCTATTTACAAACAGGCGACACTGTATTGGTGGATTTACCTGCTTACAGCAATTTGATTTCCAATTTACAAGCCAAAGGGGTCAATATCATTGGTGTGCCTTGGCTAGCCACTGGACCAGACCTTGATGCTTTAGCGGCCATTTTGCAGCAGCACCAACCCAAGATTTTTTTCACCAACCCCACCTTACACAACCCAACGGGTGCCAGTTACAACGCAGCCACCACTTACCAAATCGCCAGTTTGGCGAAAAAACACCAGTTTTTATTGGTGGAAAATCAAGTGTCAATTGGTTTGGCTTTTCACCAACCCAATCCCTTATCGGCATTGGATAGCTTTGAAAACACCTTATTTATTGGCAGCTTTACCAAAAACTTGGCACCCAGTTTGCGGGTGGGTTTTATTGCTGGACAAAGCAGACGTATCTTGCAATTAACCCACCAAAAAATGCTGGCATCGTTAACCAGTTCTAGCCTCAATGAGCAATTGTCTTGGCACATGTTACAAGACCCCAAGAGCCAACGCCAAATCAATGGGATCAAACAAAAACTCTCCATGGCCCAAGCCAAAGTACAAACTGCCCTCTTACAACAATCATGGGTTTTGTTTGCCACCCCACAATCAGGTTTATTTGTTTATGCCCGTCACCCCAATATTGGCGATGCTTTTGAGTTTGCCAACCAACAATTGCAACAAGGCATTTCTTTGGCACCGGGTATGTTATTCCAACTGGCCAACCAACAAAAACAAGCTTGGTTTCGCTTTAATGTCGCCTTTTGTGACTGCCCTGCATTTTATAACTGGTTAACTACCATTGATTCAATTTGAATATTCATTTTGACGCCAGTCATGAAACTGAAAAGCACTGAGCAAGCAAAAATCGTTGTGATGTTATACTACTGAAAAATTAGTTCAATATTTAGAGGCTTAAAT
>JASLDB010000009.1 GCA_030151665.1 Neisseriaceae bacterium | reverse complement strand
CTGCAACATAAATATGCATAGGGGTCACATCAATCTTACCAATACTATCCCCTGCCAAAGCATGGTCGCCATTGGTTAAGACACCCAAAATATCACCAGCACGAATTTTATCTTTCTTGCCACCATCAATACACAATGTCACCATAGACGCTTTTAGTTTGGCACGTTTGACATCGGCGAAACTGTCTTGCTCAAGCCACTGAGTACGCTTACCCATGTAATCTTCTACTGCCAGAGCACGCGTCATCTCTTCTGGAGCCACAAAAGCAATCGCTAATCCTTCTTGGCCTGCACGACCAGTACGACCAATTCGATGCACATACACTTCTGGGTCATGCGCCAATTCATAATTGACCACCATAGACAAATTTTTAATGTCCAAACCTCGAGCCGCCACATCGGTTGCCACCAAAACGCGGCAACTGTGGTTGGCAAAACGCAATAAGACTTGGTCACGGTCACGTTGTTCTAAGTCACCATGTAAAGCCAAGGTATCAATATTGCGTTGGTTCAAGTGTTTTTCAACTTTTTGGCAATCGCTCTTGGTATTGCAAAACACCACACAAGATTCTGGCTCATATTTGGATAAAATTTGCGCCACCAACTCCAAACGTTGATTTTTTTCCATCTGCACCATGTATTGTTCAATGTGCAATGTTTGCTCTTTGGCATCAATGGTAATCATCACAGGTTGATGTTGTACAGTTTCACTAATATGGGCAATGTCTTCTGGGTAAGTTGCAGAAAACAATAAGGTTTGGCGTTTTTTGGGTAAGAATGGAATAATCGCATCCATCTCATCAGAAAAACCCATATCCAACATGCGATCGGCTTCGTCCAATACCACCACCTTGGTGTGTGATAAATCCAAAGATTCCCGTTGTAAATGGTCTAAAATTCGACCTGGCGTGCCCACTGCAATGTGGGGTGCATGATTTAATGATGCCGTTTGCTGTGCAATTGGCTGACCACCACACAAACTTAAAATTTTAATATTGGCCATGTAACGAGCCAATCGTCGCAATTCCTTACTGACTTGATCGGCCAACTCACGTGTTGGGCACAAAACCAACGCTTGTGTTTGAAATATCTCTGGATTTACCTGCAATAACAAGCCAATACCAAAAGCAGCTGTCTTACCACTACCCGTTTGGGCACGAGCCAAAACATCTTTGCCATCTAAGATATTGGGCAAAGCTTGTGCCTGAATTGGCGTCATTTCTCGGTAACCCAGCTCATTTAAATTGCTCAGTTGCTCAGTTGGTATATTTAGTTCAGAAAATAAATTCGCCACAGTCGTATCTTTATTCATCCAGTCAATCGAGAAGTGAATATACTGAATTTAATCAAAAAAAGCGAATTTTTTAACACAACCTTTATGTAAAAATTAAGATTACCATCATGCTTTCATCAATAAATCCATCAAAATAGTCAAGCCGCTATCGAATAGAAACGGTGTAATTAATCATTCCACCAAATGCACCTGACCGAACAGGTAAACTGCTATCCGTTTTTCTCAACTGAATCTCATAATTTCTTTGTGACTCTTCACCCTCTCCTTCAAACTCCATGACATAGATTTTCTCGCCCCACTTCAATGGATATGCATAATCATAATCGCCATCATAAGCATCGGTAATATCCAATACATAGGCTTCAATATTATTGTTTGCAGCACTGGTTCTCATGACACCTGCTTGAGCAGTCTGTTGTGGGGATTGATAAGAAATGTCCACTTTTGCCCATTTTTTGCACGTCTTTTGCCGAATGGTAAACGAGAATTGTTTTTTGAGTTTGCTGTTAGCGGCATTGTCAAAATCTTCCTCATTCAGGGTGCCAAATGAAATGTTTTGATTTTTCCCATCCACTTCCATTTGAATCGTGCAATTTTCAGGAACAAAAACATTTGGGTGCAAAGAAAAATTATAACTACCACTACTCTCATAAATACCAATTTGTCCACCAAGCCTCGTGTATTCCATTCTTTCATTTAATTCAGCCCCAACAAATGGTTGCATCGTTGGAAAACTACTCAAGGGTCTTACAGGATCACTGTTACGACGAATAACCATCTTAACTTTTGCATCAAAAAGTACCTGGTGTTCTGTGGTGGGAAATGGGTATTTGAGCACTGTTTTCGGGGTGGTAAAAACCTGTCCTTTAAAAGCAGCCCAAATAGCATCGGCAACCTTATTATTGGTAGTAAAGCTAATCAATTTTAATGGCTCAACCTCAAATGTTGCCGTTAAACCATTAAAAGAGGATTGTGGAATTATGGTAAATTTATAAGTAATTTGCCCATCTACTTTAGTTTGAAAGGAAGATGATTGGTAGTCACACATGATGCCAGATGTCCCTGAGCCATCACTGATCACTTCTTCATAAACAACATCTCCCGGTTTGGCAGTCGCAATCCAATCACTGCCAAAATCCACTGCAGAATATGTTCTTTGAGAACGGCATCTTGCTTCAACAAAAAATGGCGCAATCATCAGTGAGAAAACACACAATATTTTAATAAACTTCATGGTAACTCACCTTAATTCGACAGCGAGTTGCCATCTTTTCTAGGTTGGAAAACACAATTTTGACTCGAGCAATCATAGGTGTTAACAATATAACCGCCATAGTCATTGATATAACCAACCAATATTTTATTGGATGTAATTTTGTTAATTGTCACCACTTCTTGACTCATGGGCTGAATATTCAATTCAAAACCATTTTCTGTTCCACCCACTCGACCTTCACCATTAATCGATGCAATCACCACATAGTAAGGTGTTGGATTATTTAATGTATAGGTATTGCCATTTTTACTCAATTGCAAATCATTTTGCCAAACCGAATCGGTATC
>JASLDB010000304.1 GCA_030151665.1 Neisseriaceae bacterium | reverse complement strand
ATTTAATGTCTCAACCCTGTTAACTGAACAATGTGCTCAACAATACTCTGTTGGCATTAAATTTGATCCTGATAGGTACACCAAAATATCAGGAAATAAAAAAGAAATACAAATGGATAACGGACTTTCTTTAATGCTCGACTACCGCAACAATATTACTGGCGTTAGTAATCAGCCTGTTTATTTCTCACAGCAGCACCTATTAACAACAGTCAATGCAGGTGAATCTGGTACAAAAACACAGACATATACAGCAAAACTAAAAAGAACCAGTACGACTAAACCTGTCAAAAATGGGCCATTCACCGAAATTCTTCGCTATCAAATTAATTATTATTAATGCTTAATACCCAAATTTAATTCAATTAAAATGATGACAGGTTTGAACTGATTATCAAACAACACAGCAGATCAAACCTGTCACACCATTTCAATTATTGTACAAGAGTGGATTAAGTTAGTTGAGAAATTCTGGTGCAAAATCTAAAGACTCAAAATCCCAAGTATTAAGTCATTAAAGTGTATTAAATAAACTTGGACTCAATCATCTCATTGCTTTTTTAATAGGCTTCAATTATTCCGAATAAATATCAATTATTTTAAATTCAATCATACCCAGAGCCTCTTTGTTTGCAGCATATGTCTAATTCAGTCCACACAATATTCACATGCCCCACGATAATCATGTGCCAATCTCGGTCAGCTGTTGTTGTATTCGCTTTATATTTAGATATATCTGTATTTACTTTTTCCAAAAATAATGCTTAAATACAAATTCATTTAGATATATCTAAAGGATAAGTATGAAACATGAAAATCAACCACAAACAGCATTGAATATGCACCAAGATTGTGGTGAGAAAAGAAAGCTCAAGCGTTTATTTGAGCGTGGTGATTTGCAATTATTGATTCTATTGGCACTGCAAAAACAAGCTTCACATGGTTACGAACTGATTAAATCCATTACCCACATCACCAATAATTTATATGAACCCAGTCCTGGTGTTGTTTACCCAACATTATCAATGCTAGAAGACCAAGAATTGATTTTACAAGATCAGCAAATTAGCCATAAAAAAGTATTTACCATTACAGAGCAAGGCATATCTCACCTGAATGATAACCAAGAACGGATTGCCACCATACAAAAACGTATTTTATCAACGCATTTGGTTAACACACCCGATTGTCAACGCTTATCCGTTGAAATTGATGAAGCGATTCGCCAATTTAAGGTCATTTTGCGTCATCAATTGCGCATTGAACAGTTATCAGAAGAACAAGTGCACAAAATTGCGCTGATTATTCGCACGGCAACCCAAGAAATTAATACCATTAATGAGTCATTAAGCAATGACCCATTAATGAATCCTTAACACAAGGGCTATAGATGAAAAAAGATAAACACACTATTTTCGGTATTCCTAAACTACCTGCTAAGGCGCTGCCTTTTCTAATTCCTTTAATTTTATCATTCGTGATGAGCGGCATCGTTTCATTGATCAGCATGGTCAAAAGCATAGGCTTAACACCCCATCTTGTTTCACCTTGGTTCAATGCTTGGATGCTATCGTGGATGATTGCCTTTCCTACCGTTTTAGTGGTATTACCATTCGCAAAAAAATTGGCTTTAAGCTTGGTAAAACCAGTTTAGACAACCAACACCCCAAGTACCATAAAGTTACCTGGGGTGTTGGTGTTTATTCTAGATACCTAAGAAATAATCACCCATAAACATTCATGGTTTTGCCATTCATATCATTGTGCCCTGCACAACATGCCTAACTACTTAATTGTCATCAAATATCCCATATTCAATCCCTTTGGTTTTACTGCATAAATTTATTGCCCACAAATGCTTATCAAAACCAGCATCATGGCATGAAAACTTGACAAAAAAAATAGTAGTACCTTATAGTACTACTATGAGCCATTATAAAATACCCAATAAAAGAAAAGTCATTGAAGTTGCCGCTTCTCTTTTTTTTCAAAAAGGATACACCTACACCAGCATGGATGAAGTTGTGCAGGCAAGTGGTGTCTCCAAATCAAATGTTTACTATCATTTTTCTAGTAAAGAAGTATTGTTGCTCGCAGTGATTGATTTCTGGATAGACACCTACAAGCAAGGTATTGAAGCCATATTGCAATTGAAGCATTTGTCTTTGGAAGACAAAATGTTGGCATTTTTAGAGAATCTGGCCAATTCAATTGAACAACGCGACTACCAAGGCAGCTGCCCATTTATTACCTTTATTACCCAATCCCCTAACAACGACTTGCAAGTTAAAGCCAAAATCAACCATTTTTTTAACCACCTAACCTTAATCTGTACAGGTCTGATTCAAGAAGGTATTGAGCAAAAAGCCTTTCGCCCAGATATCAATGCCAAAGAAACGGCTGAAATTTTTGTCAATAACTTAGAAGGGGCACTTTTTTTGGCAGAAGTCAAAAGGGATTGCCAACTAATTACCACCACTGCAAAAAATTTATTTAAATTAATCACCTAGTGTTATTTTTTTACACTCAACTAGTACTAAGTAGTTCTAAAGATAGGTTACCATGAATATACTGATGATCGGTGCAACGGGATTTATTGGCCAAGCCG
>JASLDB010000275.1 GCA_030151665.1 Neisseriaceae bacterium | reverse complement strand
CTAGCCCATGATGATGACAAAACCGCTATTTTAAAGAGTAAAAATCAACTCAATAGCCAAGAGGGCGAAGCATTGGCATTGGATCAATTAAGCGAAGATTTACGCTTATTGTATGTTGCGCTCACCCGAGCAAAAGAACGCCTATATTTAAATTTAGCGCATGGATCATTTTCATCCAAATCAGCATTAACCTACTTAATAGGTGGTCAAGCAAATGACAATCCAAGTAATATTGCCAATCTGTGCAAAAGCTTTCAAAGCAGTGATATCCATGCCATGTGGAACCATTGGTTAAAACAACAATCCGACAAGCACAGCATTGCCTGGGTGGATGTACCCAGCACATTGGATATCTTCACACCCCACAATAGCCAAGAAACATTAACTTGTCGCCAATGGCAGCCACGCCGATTTAAATGGATACAAAACAGCAGTTTCACAGCCTTAAGTCGCCAAACAAAAACCATTGCACCGTCCAATCTACAGCCCAGTGATGAGGTTAAACCCAGCTTGGACGCTGCTGAAATTAGTGAGAATGGAGAAACCCCTGTTGCATTGAACGCCAATAACCAAACTGATGCCAATAACGAATGGGATATTTTTCATTTTCCCAAAGGCACTCATGCTGGTTTGTGCTTACATGCCTTGCTTGAGCGATTAAACTTCTCAGTCGATGCCCAAGAACAAACCAGCCGATTACTGCCTATTTTAAACCAGTATGGTTTTGCTGAAGAGTGGTGGCCTGCTGTTGCCAATATGCTCAATATGACACGCCAAGCCCAGTTAAAATCATTTACTTTGGCTGGTCTTAATCATCAGCAACGCCTGCCCGAAATGGGCTTTGTGATTAAAACAGAAGATTTGTCTTGGCAAAATATCCAATCATTTCTAGATGACTCTGATTTGCCAACAACCATTAAACAAGCAATTTATGGTTTGGATTTTCACACAGTGCAAGGCTTTTTAAATGGTTTTATTGACATGACTTGTTATATTGAAGCAGGACATGTGGCAATTATTGATTACAAATCCAATCACTTAGGCATGCAAACAGAAAATTACCATCAAGATGCCTTAAATGAAACCATGGCACACCACCATTATTACCTACAAGCTTTATTGTATGCTGTGGCAATTAAGCGCTATTTTGCACTACGAAATACACCCTTAAACACCATTCATGTTCATTATCTATTTTTGCGTGGCATGAATGAAACAAACGACAATGGCATTTGGAGTTGGGACTTATTGGCAACAAATCTGGATAAATTAACAATATAAAGCAAACACACTAATGCTAGAATAGGCAAAACAAAGTGTTTACGGTATATTAAATGATAACGCTTAGGAGAAAACAATGCGCAAGCCTGAAGAGTTCATTTTTGGAATTATTGGTGTTTTGTGGGTTATTTTGACGTTTTATTTGGCTTATTCGGCCGCTGCGCCAATGCCCATCACGTTATTGATTACAACTTTGACCATTATTTGGTGCTTTATCACCTTTAAATTTTGGCAAAAAGCTTGGCTGGGTTATGTTTGGCCAATTTTCTTGGGTTTATTGGTTGCTTGTTGGTGGCCGATGCTAGACTGGCTACCAGCCAAAGATTTTGTAATGGCAACAGGTCAAGACGCTCTATTACTGGTTAAACCTTGGTATGCTACATGGACATTTAAAATCATCATGGCAATATTGCCTGTGTTGATTGGTTATGGCATTTCTTGGAAAATCAGCCATAGCAGAAAACAAGTCAATATCCAAAATCCCACACCATAAACCCAACACATTTTATTCAATAAAAACAAGCCTGAAAAAATAATTCAGGCTTTTTTTTATTCTATGATACGCCAATCTTGATTTTTTGATACAATATATCTTATAGTAAAACACTCGAAAAATAATGCTACGCGTGTTATTGTATCTATCCAATCTGTCGACCCTTTCCGTATAAAGAGCGAATATGTCAAATGAAAAAAACAAAGCAGCAGTCGTTAAAGCATCCACTGCTGAAGAAAAAAGCAAAGCCTTAACCGCTGCCTTAGCCCAAATTGAAAAACAATTTGGCAAAGGCTCTATCATGAAAATGGACGGCAGCCAAAAAGACGAAACATTAGATGTCATTTCCACAGGCTCATTGGGCTTGGATTTGGCTTTGGGTGTTGGTGGTTTGCCACGCGGCCGTATTGTTGAAATCTTTGGTCCGGAATCATCAGGTAAAACCACTTTGTGCTTAGAAGCCATTGCACAATGCCAAAAAGCAGGCGGCATTTGCGCCTTTATTGATGCTGAGAATGCTTTTGACCCAATTTATGCCCGTAAATTGGATGTTAAGGTAGAAGACTTATTGGTATCACAGCCAGATACTGGTGAACAAGCTTTGGAAATTTGTGACATGTTGGTACGCTCTAGTGGCGTCGACATGATTGTCATTGACTCTGTGGCAGCATTGGTGCCCAAAGCAGAGATTGAAGGCGAAATGGGTGACAGCCATGTGGGTTTACAAGCCCGCCTAATGAGCCAAGCCTTGCGCAAACTAACAGGCAACATCAAAAAAACCAACACATTGGTTGTATTCATCAACCAAATCCGCATGAAAATTGGTGTGATGTTTGGTAGTCCAGAAACCACCACGGGTGGTAATGCATTGAAGTTCTACTCTTCTGTTCGTTTGGACATTCGCCGTATTGGCCAAATCAAAAAAGGCGATGAAGTGTTGGGCAATGAAACCCGCATTAAAGTCATTAAAAACAAAGTTGCACCACCATTTCGCCAAGCCGAATTCGATATTTTGTACGGTCAAGGCATTAGTTTTGAAGGTGAATTGATTGATCTGGGTGTCAAACTGGGTTTTGTACAAAAATCAGGCGCTTGGTATAGCTACAATGACCAAAAAATTGGCCAGGGTAAAGACAATACCCGTACTTGGCTAAAGGAAAATCCTGAAATAGCAGCCGAGATTGATCGCAAAATTCGCGCCGAAGTGGGTGTTAATATTGAGATTACAGAAGGCAAGTTAGATGATACCGATGGTGAAGAACCAAAAGAATAATCCAACCTGACCTAAAAAAAGCTGCTAGCAATAAACTAGCAGCTTTTTTTTATATTGGTTTGATTGGTAATACAGCCAAAAACAAAATAATGTGTTTTAATCATTTTAAATTCTACAAAGGCGAGCCATATGATTTCTTATGCCCAATACCTTGAACAAAAAGCAGCTGGTTATAATCGCATCCCCTTGGTGCAAGAACTGTTAGCAGATCTAGACACCCCTTTGTCTATGTACTTAAAACTGGCAAATCAACCCTTTAGCTATCTACTAGAATCGGTTGTAGGTGGAGAGCGCTTTGGTCGTTACTCTTTTATTGGCCTACCTTGCCATACCTACATCAAAGCCACAGGGCAACACATAAGCCATTACCAAAATCATGAAATAATTCACCAAGAAACTGGCGATCCATTGGCGTATATTGAGCAGTTTCAAAAACAATTCACCGTACCCGACATTCCTCATTTGCCACGATTTACAGGTGGCTTGGTGGGTTATTTTGGTTATGAATCCATTCAATTTTTTGAACCCCATTTGGCACAAAAAGCCAAAGAAAACCCAACACAGAGCCCTGATATTTTTTTGATGCTATCTGAAGAACTGGCGGTCATTGATAATTTATCTGGCAAGGTTAGTTTAATTGTCTATGCCAATAGTGAAGACGAGGATGGTTATCAAAAAGCCAGAGAGCGCTTAGAAACTTTGCGCACCCAATTGCGTCAAAGCGTGGCACTGCCTTTGTCTTTGGGTAGCCATAAAACAAAAGCCAGTAGTGAAGTGGGTGCAGAAGTTTTCAAAGGATTTGTCCAAAAAGTACGAGACTACATCAGTGCAGGTGACTGCATGCAAGTGGTTCCTTCTCAACGAATGAGCATGCCATTTGATGATAATCCGTTAAGCCTATACCGAGCGTTGCGAACATTAAACCCTTCTCCATACATGTATTTTTACCACTTTGATGATTTTCATGTGGTGGGTGCTTCACCCGAAATTTTGGTGAGAAAAGAAAAAGAACAAGTCATTGTTCGCCCTATTGCGGGCACGCGCTTACGTGGTAAAACACTTGTAGAAGATTTGGCACTTGAACAAGATTTATTGGCTGATGAAAAAGAAATTGCCGAACATGTAATGCTGATTGATTTAGGACGCAATGATTTGGGGCGCATTTGCCAAGTGGGTACAGTAAAAGTCAGTGACAAAATGGCCATAGAACGATACTCTCATGTCATGCACATTGTATCCAATGTTGAAGGTACACTAAAAAAAGGCATTAGCAATATGCAAATTTTGTCGGCAACCTTCCCTGCTGGCACATTATCAGGCGCACCCAAAATTCGTGCCATGGAAATTATTGAAGAATTAGAACCCACTCAACGTGGTGTCTATGGTGGTGCTGTTGGTTATTTGGGTTTTAATGGTGACATGGATTTTGCCATCGCCATTCGCACTGCCATCATTAAAGATGGTATTTTATACGTCCAAAGTGGTGCGGGTGTGGTTGCGGATTCTGACCCTGAGTCAGAATGGCAAGAAACCCAAAACAAAGCACGCGCCGTGATTACTGCTGCCCAAATGGTGCAAGCAGGTTTGGATGTTTAAGCGATTGTCTGTTTAAAGCAACATAACATTGCCAATATTCACCCCAATACCTTAACCCAGGAAACAACATGATTTTGCCTTATTCACTTGAATTGCAGCACAAAGCCAGTTTAGATGATAGCAAGCCCCCTTTGCTCTTTTTACATGGCATCTTCATGGGTGCATGGTGTTGGGAAAACTATTTACCATGGTTTGCTAAGCGTGGTTATTCATCATGGGCACTGAGTTTTCGGGGCCATGGTCAAAGTGAAGGTCGGGACAATATTCACCAATTTTCATTAAGCCATTATGTTGAAGATGCCCAATGGGCTATTGGGCAAATTATCCAAGAAACCGGTCGACAACCGATTGTTATTGGTCATTCCATGGGTGGTTTGGTTTTGCAACGCTTGATGACTCAAACACATCTAAAAGGGGCTGTGTTAATGTGTGCAGTACCGCCACAAGGTTTAATTCCATTGGCAATGGGTGGTTTGTATCACCATCCTTTTATTACTGCTACCATGGGAAAAACCTATGCATTTAACCAAGCCTTGCCACCTCACTTATTTCAAGATGTGTTGTTTCACCAACCACATGATTTAACGACATTGCAAAGATATGCTGATAAAATGACATCAGAATCTTATGGTTTAATGATGGACTTGGTTATCGGCTCTCCCTTTGCACCATGGTTTAAGAAAAATTGTCCTGTCGCAATTATTGGTGCAAAAAAAGATGCCTTGGTGGCGCCAGAAGTGGTGAGTTTAACGGCCTTCAGTTACAATCGACCTATTCATTGGATAAATGAAGCAGGCCATGCAGCCATGCTAGAAAGTGACTGGCAAAGCAGTGCCCAAGTTTTGATGAATGCCATTGAAGATTTATAATAATAACAGATCAACCTTTGGAAATTATTGACTCAAAAGCGAACAAGATAATGACTGCAGCAAATAAAAATGCTTTTTATACCGCAAAATGCCCACATTGCCAAAATCAACAATTGACTTCTTATCAAGAAATTGTTGATCGCAAGGGCATGATTGTGTGCCAGATGTGTATCGAAATTTTTGCGGCTCGCGGCAACTTGGTCAAGCCCACTGTTGATGTCACGCCTGCATCGGTTTCGGTGACCGCCATTAGTGATATGCCAACACCCATTCAAACAGAAAACCGTGTTGCCAATATATTGCACAAAGTAAAAGACGATAAAAACAAAAAAAACGAGATATTAAAACCTCGATCAGCTCAAGAAACACTGGCAGAAGAGCCTGTTAAGGTCATGAAAAAAGCCAGTATTTTTAGTCGTTTTTTAAAGCGAAACAATGACGAGAAAGTCGAAGTAGTTGTCCAGCAACCCACCTCGACTTATTCCGCTATTTCGCCAGAAACAGAAGCATTAACACAAAAATACTTAAAAGCGGTCGCAGCCGTTGTTCCCGATGGAAAAAAAGCACCTGTCTTTGACTTGGTCAACTTGAATGCAACGACACAACAAGATGACAATGCTTTTGTACTGATTAAAGAAGGCAATCAATTAACCCCAGTTTCCAAAAGCATGGTGTACACCCTAGAAAATGGGCAGATGAACTCGGCAAACATGACCAAGAATAATCAATACACCAATAATGAAATCAATTGGATGAATGCTTCTATTACGGCTTTAATCGTATTAATCATACAACTTTTCTATTTAGTGTTAGATAAATAAGCATAAAAACATGGTACACCAAAACACCCTGCCACATTTTGTTGGTGCTTTTCGCGAAGCCACGCCATATATTCACTATCTTAAAGACAAAACTATTGTCTTAGCCATTAGTAGCCAAGTTATTGCGTCCCCTGCTTTTTTAACCCTTGCCCAAGACATTAATCTTCTGGCAAGTTTGGGAGTGCGATTGGTCTTGGTACATGGGGTGCGCCAATATGTGAATCGACTTATGCAAC
>JASLDB010000116.1 GCA_030151665.1 Neisseriaceae bacterium | reverse complement strand
CTAGTAAGCCTACAGGTAAGTCTATGCCACAAACTTTGCCCGTTTTTTGGTATTCTTTCCAGCCACTGCCTGCTAAATAACCACGGACAATGGCTTCAACTTTAACAGGTTCTAGTTTTTTTGCCACGACAGCACGCTTTTCTAAAACACGGGCTTCATTTTCAGGCAATACGTCGTAAACGGTTTGGCCAGTAAAATGATTGGGCATAATATGGCTCAGTTTTTGAAACCAAAAATTAGAAATCTGTGTTAATAGTTCACCTTTGCCTGGGATGGGATCATCTAGAATAACGTCAAATGCAGAAAGGCGGTCTGATGCGACCATTAACATGGTTGTATCGTTGATTTCATATAAATCACGAACTTTGCCAGAGTAAATGTTTTTTAAGCTGATATTTGTCATGTTTTTTCCTCAACACAATCGGGTGTGTGATTAGTGTTCACGCAGTTGTTGATGCAACAGTTGGGCAAGGCTTAACGCATTGTCAGCACTGTCACTTAATACTGTGAAGTGGCCCATTTTGCGGCCAGGTCTTGCTTCTTTTTTGCCATATAAATGTAAATGGCCATGCTCTTGGGTCAAAATGTGTTGCCAGTGGGGCTCACCATGTTGTGGCCAAATATCACCTAGAATATTGGCCATACAAGCAGGTTTTAACAAATCTGTGGCGGCAGGAGGTAGCTGGCACATGATGCGAACCTGTTGCTCAAACTGGCTGGCTGCACAAGCATCCATGGTGTAGTGACCAGAATTATGGGGACGTGGGGCAATTTCATTCACGACCAATTGTTGATTATCACCAACAATAAAGAGTTCAACGGCCATTACACCTTGATAATCCAATTCACAAGCTAAACGTTCAGCCATTTGTTGTGCTTGCACTTGCAATGATGTGCTAACACGGGCAGGAACAGTTGAATAGGCTAAAATGCCATCAATGTGTTCATTTTCCGCAACAGGAAAACTTTGGATGGCATCATTATTTAGGCGAGCAACCACCACTGAAATTTCAGCTCGTAAATCAACCATTTTTTCTAAAACGCATGCCACTTGGCCGTGCTCTATAAAAGCAGCTTGTAAATCTGCCATGGTTTTAACGCGGATTTGCCCTTTGCCATCGTAGCCTAGGGTGGCTGTTTTGAGAATGCCAGGCAACAGTGCTGTACAGGCTTCATTAATGTCTTGGTTTGATTCAATGACTGCGTAAGGGGCTGTGGCCAAGCCTGCTTTGGTAATCCATGATTTTTCAATAATGCGATTTTGTGCAATGGCAACACAATCACCGCTGGGGGAAACATGAGTGCTCAATGCCAGCTTGCGCATGGCATTGGCGTCAACATTTTCAAATTCAGTGGTAATCGCTTGGCACTGTGCTAATTGTGCCAATGCAGTTTCATCTGTAAAAGGGGCGCACAAATGTACATCAGCAAATCGAGCAGCTGGGGCGTTGGGATCTGGATCCAAAACGGTGACTTGATAGCCCATGGTTTTGGCTGCCATGGTAAACATGGCGCCCAATTGTCCACCACCTAAAATGCCAAGCATGGCTGGTGGTAAAATAAAAGATGGTGTGTTCATGGTGGTTGTATTGGTTTTATCAGTCATTAGTCAATTTGGGGTAAAGTCATGTCCAGAACCATTTGTGCCATTTCGGCGCGATAAATCGCTAATTTCATGGATAAGTCAGGGTCTTCGTTGGCTAGCATTGAAATAGCAAATAAAGCAGCATTGGCTGCACCTGCTTCACCAATGGCGAATGTGGCTACAGGTACGCCTTTTGGCATTTGTACAATGGATAGTAAAGAGTCTTCACCACGCAAATATTTACTGGGTACAGGAACACCCAAAACAGGTAAAGTGGTTTTGGCTGCAACCATGCCTGGTAAATGAGCTGCACCACCAGCGCCTGCAATAATGACTTTAATGCCACGTTTTTTGGCTGATGTGGCATATTCAAACATCAAGTCAGGGGTGCGGTGTGCTGAAACCACTCGGGTTTCAAATTCAACGTCGAATTTCTTTAAAAATTCGGCGGCGTTTTTCATCACTTCCCAGTCGCTGTTACTGCCCATAATAATACCGACTTGAACCATAATACTTCCTTATGTCTTTAATTTTACACGTGCCTGTCCGGCAGCTACGCTGTTGGGATAGGCCTGAATGATATATCGCCACGTGTTGCGAGCGATATCTTTTTGCTGCATTTTGTATTGGCAATTGGCCACAAGCATTAAAGCATCAGGGGCTTTAATGTGCTTAGGAACATTGCGTTGGAAATTTTTGCCAAGATTAATCACACTCTCACAGTTTTGCAATTGGTAGTGACTTTGAATCATTAAAAAATTGGCAGCTGGTGTGTTGTAGTTTTGGCCATAGGCATGTAACAGGCGAATGGCGTTTTGGTATTGTTTGTTTTGATAGGCAGACAAGGCTTGCTGATAAGGTGAAATTGTGGGTGCTGTGGCGTTGTTATTTTTGACAGGTGTGCTTGGCAAATTGGGTGTTTTACGATTGTTATTGGGTCTTGTGCTATTGGATACCAAGGTCATGTTGGCGATGTCTTCTTCAAGCTGACTTAAGCGCTCTTGTAATTTGCCGACTTCATTTTCCAGAAACATAATGCGTTCAAGCTTGCTAATTTGTCCGTTAGCAAGATCCACCTTGTCTTCTTCTGCGTCAGATTGAGTATGGTTAAGTGGCGCTGTTGGTGCTAATGTAGCGCAACCTGTTTGTAATAATAAAACCACAAAGACAAAGCCAATTAGACGAGCAGGTATCATGTTTTAGACTCAGCGTTTTAATAGTAAGGTGATGCCGTCACCAATGGGTAGTGTAATCGGTGTGATACGACTATCTTGTGGTAATTTGGCATTGAAGGCTTGTAATATGGCAATGCTAGGTGGTGGGTTGCTTAAGTTGTCTTGGAAGACACGACCATTGAGTAAAATATTGTCGATGGCGATAATGCCACCTGAGCGCACCAATGGTAGACAAGCTTCAAAATATTCGGGTGTGGGTTCTTTATCAGCGTCAATTAAAGCCATGTCAAAATAATTTTGGAATCCAGCAGTCAGTAATTCTTGTAATGTAATCAGGGCAGGCTGTAATTTCAAATCGATTTTGTGGGCAACTTGGGCATCTTGCCAAGCTGTTTTGGCGATGTCAGTAAAAGTGACATTGATATCACAGGCTACAATTTTTGCATCATCTGGCAAGGTTAATGCCATGGCAGTGCTGCTATAACCTGTGAATACACCAACTTCTAAGTAGTATTTTGCACCAATTAATTGAGCAAGCCAAGTTAGAATTTGGGCTTGCTCAGGGGCGATGGCCATTTTGGCCAGCCGATGGTCTTGTGTGCGAGCTCGCAAATTTTGCAAGGCAGGGTGTTCTGGAACACCAATGCCTAAAATATAGTCTTGCAAATCAGCAGCAATATTGCCAGTTCGAATGGTCATGGTGCACAGTGAATCTCAATAAGACAATCGGGAATTATTTGGATTGGTAAGCATAAGCTGGTTTGGCTAACTCGGCTTCTTTGAAGTCGTCTTGCTGTTCTGGGTTTAATTCAACATCCCATAAAATACCACGATTGGTCACTCGCTCAGCTGCAATCTCTGGATTTTTTTCCAAATAATCATTCATAAACTTGGTGTAATCAGAAACATAATTAAGCATGAGTATTCTTTCCAAAAGTAAGTGGTCAAAACCAAAATACAGTAATATAAAGTGTTAACGTGGTTTTTTGAAAAAATTCGGTCAATAAAATCACGTTTATTTGACGTAAATTATAACCGAGATTAGGCGATGTTGGTATGGTTTTGCTAATATATTTTTGTGGATGGGTAAGTTTCTTTAAAATCTTAATCAATCCAAGTTATAATAGATCATTATAATATTCTGTTTTGTCTGGTTTGGGCCTTAAAGGCAGGCTAGGTAAAAGATATTTCCCACCTCAAGTGATACAATACATTCATGCTTAAAAAATGGTTCAATAAAGTTTTTTCTACACGGCATCACCAGCCGGCAGCCCAGATTATTCAACACGATGCTAAAGCATTGGGTTTGAGCTTGTCACAAGTTAATTTTGCTGCAGAGAAAGTGGTCAAGCGATTACAGCAAGATGGCTTTGAAGCCTATATTGTTGGTGGAGCAGTACGTGATTTGTTATTGGGAATGGAACCCAAAGACTTTGATATTGCAACGAATGCCTCGCCAGAAGAGGTCAGAAAACTATTTCGTCGCAGTCGGATTATTGGGCGCCGTTTTCGCATTGTGCATGTGATGGTAGGGCCAGAAACGATTGAAGTTACCACATTTAGGGGTGGACAAGCCCATCAAAATGCAGATGGCCGAATCATGAAAGACAATGAGTATGGTACGCAAGAAACCGATGCATTGCGTCGTGATTTTACTTGCAATGCTTTGTATTATGATCCATTTGCACAATTAATTATTGATCAACATGGTGGTATTGCCGATATTGCAGCAAGACATTTGGTAATGATTGGGGATCCAGAATTGCGTTACCAAGAAGACCCCGTTCGAATTATGAGGGCTGTTCGTTTGTCTGCAAAATTGGGTTTTGAAATTGAGGAAAATACTCGTAAACCCATTAAAGATTTGGCACATAATTTACAAAATGAACCCAGTGCAAGGCTTTTTGATGAAGTATTGAAAGTATTATTGTGCGGTTATGCCCACCAAGCATTGCAACAATTTCAATCATTGGGTTTGGGTCGAGAGGTTCATCCTTATTTGGGCATGTTGTTTGAGCAAGGTATTGAGCATCCTTTTGTCCGCCAAGCATTGGCCAATACAGATGATCGAATTCGAGCACATAAAAATGTATCAGTAGGCTTTATTTTGGCGGCAACACTGTGGCCAGGCGTTTACCAAGCTTGGCAACATTATTTGGGACAGTCATGTAAAGATGCTCACGCATTGAATTTGGCCATTGCCAACACCAAAGACATGATGGAGTCTAAATGGGGCGTTCCGCATAAAATTAGTGCAATCATGCGTGAGATTTGGCAAATGCAAGTTCAGTTTGACTACCGACGCGGAGCGAGGGCATACAAAACTTTGGCACAACCCCGTTTTCGTGCAGCTTATGATTTTTTAATCTTGCGTGCACAAGTGGGCGAAGTTGATGAAGAATTAGCACAGTGGTGGACTGAATTTCAACGAGTTGACAGTATCACCCAAGAAAATATGGTGCAAGACCAAAATAGTCAAAACAAGACGCAACAACGTACCCAAGCCAAGCGGCAGTTGCAAAATGAAGTGCAAGTGGTGATGGAAGAGAGACAGCCCAATCAACATCGCCGTCGTAGAGGTCCACGTCGACGTCAGCCTAATAATCGAAATCAGGAATCACAATGACCAAAAAAATGGTAATCATTGCCTTGGGCAGTAATTTGGACCAACCTGTAAAGCAATTGGAGAATGCCATTGTGAAGATATCGGCATTAACCAATGTTAATGTATTGCAAGTATCTTCCTTTTATCGAACCCGACCCATCGGTTATCTTGAACAAGATGATTTTGTGAATGCGGTATTGCAGGCGAATACGACATTGTCGGCAGAAGATTTGTTATTGGCGTTACAAAGTATTGAAAATGATTTTGGTCGTGTGCGCACATTTCAAAATGCCCCCAGAACTTTGGATTTGGATATCATTGACTATAATCATGAAGTACATGAGAGTACCCATTTAATTTTACCGCATCCTCGTGCTCACCAGCGTGGTTTTGTGATGGTGCCATTGGCCCAAATAGCACCTGATTATCACTTAGGGCTACATGGCAAAGCCATGGACTTGGCTCAAGTATTGCAAGAACAAGGTGTAGAAAGATTGGGCGACAGATGAACTATCGATATATTGTGATTGAAGGGTCGATTGGCAGTGGTAAATCAGCCTTGAGCCGAAAATTAGCCACTGCTTTGGGTTATGAATTAATGAGTGAAACACCAGAAAATAACCCGTTTCTCATGCCTTTTTATTTAAATGCCAGTAACCATGGTTTGGCGACACAATTGGCTTTTCTCATGAGTCGTGCGGAAGCCGCCCGAGAAATTATCATGGAAGATGAAAATCAGTTGAATATTGTCAGTGATTTTTTATTGGAAAAAGATCAAATTTTTGCCCCCATTATTTTGGAAGAAAAAGAAGAAACACTGTATTGGCAGGTAAAACGTAAAGTATTGCCTGAATACCCTGTTCCTGATTTGGTGATTTATTTGCAAAGTTCTGATGATTTTCTGAATAAACGTTTGCAATCACGCGATGTTGATATGGTTAAAGTGTTTCCAACCGGCTATTTACAACAAGTTCATGATGAATACCATCGATTTTTTCATTTGTATCAGCACGCACCTTTATTGATTGCAAATGCTGATGAATTGGATTTTGTTGGCAATGATGAACATTTTACCTTGTTATTACATGCCATGAATAATCGACAAGGTTCGCGCCATTATTTAAATTTAGCGACAGAATAAAGATAAAACACACGCAATAATAGAGGATAAAAATTGATTACTGTAAGCTCATTGAATAAACTTAAAGCGGCTGGTGAAAAAATCACTATGCTAACTTGTTATGATGCCAGTTTTGCCAGTTTAATGGATCATGCTGGTGTTGAAACCCTTTTGGTTGGTGACTCATTGGGCATGACCATACAAGGACATCATTCAACTTTGCCTGTATCACTCGAGGATATGCTCTACCATACCCAAGCTGTTGCCCGTGGTGTAAAAAATGCACTCATTGTAACTGATTTACCATTTGGTGCTTATCAACAAAGCAAGGAACAGGCTTTTGCCAGTGCAGCCAAACTCATGGCAGCTGGTGCACACATGGTGAAGTTAGAAGGTGGTGTTTGGATGGCTGAAACCACTGAGTTTTTACAGATGCGTGGTATTCCCGTTTGTGCGCACATTGGTTTGACGCCACAATCGGTGAATGCATTTGGTGGTTACAAAGTGCAAGGCAAAAGTGAAACAGCAGCGCGCGCTTTGTTAAGTGATGCCAAAGCACATGATGCAGCAGGTGCTAGTTTGGTGTTAATGGAGTGTGTACCAGCGACCTTGGCTAAAGAAGTGACACAAAGTGTTGCTTGTCCAACAATTGGCATTGGTGCAGGCGCTGATTGTGATGGCCAGGTTTTGGTGATGCAGGATATGTTGGGTATTTTTCCAGGCAAAACAGCGAAATTTGTTAAAAATTTCATGCAAGGACAGCCATCAATACAAGCAGCTGTGTCTGCTTATGTTGATGAAGTGAAAGCAAAAACATTCCCTGCGCTGGAGCATTGTTTTACGGTTTAAGTAAGTGTAATGATTCTTCTTGTGAAAAAAGCTGCCAAGGCAGCTTTTTTTGAACATGGAAGATATGTTGGCCAGTGGTCGGCATTGGCCAATTATTTAATGTTGTTGATTGTTTTTGTATTTCTCCTTCTGTTGGACTAGTTTTCCAGTTTTCATATCATATTTGTTTTCATAATAGATATTGCTATTGTTTTTTTTGATTTTTATTTCATAACAGTTGTCATCTATTTTGGCTTTTAAAACTTCATTGCCTTGCTTTTGAACTTGGTTAATCATGGTGTTCAATGATAAGCGTTGGTTATCAGGATAGTATTGGCACTTGATAGCCATGGCTGATGTACTCATACCCAGTCCTAAAATGAATAGAGCAATATTGATTTTTTTCATGGTTAGTTCCTTGGTCTGATTGAATAAGATCATCTTAGCAAGGTATTCTTAACTGAATCTTAATAAAGGGAAATAGTTGAGAAATGGATTAAAATACCATGATGCATGGTTTTATGGTGATGAGTCTTTTATACTGCTGGTTTAAATATTAAAGAGGTTTTTTGCATGTTATACAAAAATATAGTGCCTGTTACCATGCTTGTTGGCCTGTTGTCCGCTTGTACACAAGCTAGGTTGCCCAATGATGGTAGATTGGTGGGATTGGCGAACCCTGCCAGTGTATATTGCCACGAGAACGGGGGGCAATCCATTCTCAAAACAGATACTGATGGCAATCAGTACAGCATGTGCCAATTGGGTAATGGCAAGGAAGTAGAGGAGTGGGCTTATTATCGAGAACATCAAAGAAAATGTTTGGCCACTAAAGCCATCACATTGATTAATCAAGTGGATCCAGGTGATGATGTCATTAAGCAAGTGACTCAGGCGACAATCATTCGTCGTGTGACGCCCAATATGGGTGTCACCGCAGATTATCAGCCAACAAGGGTGACTATTATTGTTGATGGTGTATCTCATCAAATCACACATGCTGTTTGTGGTTAAAACATTAAAAATACATTGTAATAAATAAGATATTGTATTGAGCAAAATGCTGTTTTCTTAAAAAAATTAACGATAGCAATCAATTACCCATTTAAATATTTTGTTGGCATTTTTTCTTATTCTGAAATAATAGATAATCTACTTTAATAATTGAAATAGCATGGTTATAATGCAAAAAAAATATTAAAAATAAATATTTATAAAATGGAATGAGTAAATAATGATTAAGAATAATAAGGCAATATTGATGCTGGTACTGATTACCTTGGCATGGGGTACCAGCTTCCCAGTGATGAAAATGGCTTTGGACAATTACCCATTTTATCTTGTGGTGGCTTTTCGGTTTGGTTTGGCAAGTTTGGTCTTGTTGCCGTTAGTCTTGTTAAGCCATCGAAAACAGCCTATTCAATGGTTAACAGTCAAACAAGGGATATTTCTAGGGGTTGTGTTATTTACCACGTTTAGTTTGTTCATGTTTGGTTTAACCAAAACCACTGCGGCTAAGACTGGTTTTCTATCATCTTTGGCGGTGATTTGGGTTCCTATCTTTAATAAAATACTGTTCAAGAAAAATATATCATGGGTAACAGGCTTATCCATTGTATTGGCTTTGATTGGCATGGGTTTGATTGTTGATTTGCATGAGTTTAAGTTGAATACAGGTGATGCTTTGGTGATTTTGGGCTCAATTTTTGGTTCGATTTTGATCTTAAGCATTGACCGTGTAGGTCATCCTGAGAAAGGTTTGGGTTTAGCCTTTTTTGAGATATTGATGATGGCTGTGTTATCCAGTATTGCTTGTCTGGCTTTGGAGCAGGCTCAGTGGCCCATTGTGTTGAATCAAGACGTTTTACTGGGCTTGATATTGGTGGCTGTATTTGGAACTGCCATGACAGCATGGTTGCATGCTAGCTATCAAGGACAAACATCGCCAGTGACAGCTGCAATTATTTTTAATCTAGAGCCCATATTTACCATGCTATTTGCCATGATTTTATTGGGTGAGATATTGAATACCCAAACCATGGTCGGTGCTTCAATTATTGTATTATCTGTACTGATTGCCAGTATGGCATCAATATTTCAAGCCAAGGCTCAAATCCAAGCTTAAATTAAAAAACACCGCATGAATTTGCGGTGTTTTTTTGACTAATGAATTTTGGTTAGATCCTGCCATATTTTATCCAGTCGCTTGAGCGATACTGGGTAAGGTGTTTTCAGTTCTTGAGCAAATAAAGAAACACGCAATTCTTGAATATGCCAGAAAAAACAGGCTAAGTGTTGATCAATCGGCAATTGTTGCTTAATTTGTTGGTTCATTTTTTCTTGCCATTGATTCAAGAGCATTTGTATATCATGTTCACGATCTTTGTCACGTTGCGGGTTGCTACTGTATTTTTCAATACGCAAAATCATGGCTTTGAGATAGCGTGTCATGTGCGGCCATTGTGTCCATGGTGTTCTACTGACAAATCCATGAGATAACAAGGTATTCAATTGATTTTGCAATGTGGTTTGTAAAGGGTGGCGTTGCATCTTTTGTTTGACCAAAGCCAAGGTGGTTGATGTATCCAATAAGTAAGCATTTAAGGCTTGTTTAACCGCAGGCAAACGACTTCTAGCGCGTTTGATTTGCTCTTTGAAGTCTTTTTCTGAGCGGGGTAATTCATCATCACCAATAAAAGCGCGATCACAAACTGCTTGGGTAATATCTGCTTTTAGTGCATCCACGCCAATTTCACGCATGGTCATGGCAATTTGATTAAAGTCGGGTAAACCCTTGTTTAAATCGCGGACATGTTCTTTGAGTTGCAATGCCATTAAAGCAATTAGCCCTTGGCGATGTGATTGTTCAGCAGCACTTTGGGTATCAAACATGCTCAAGCTAATGCTTTGGTCTTTTTCTTGTTGCAAAGCCAAAAAACCAGTGAGCTGTTGCTTGCCTCGTGCGAAGTCAATTTTTTCAGGCAGTGTGCCGATGTCCCATTGGATAATATGATGGCGTTCAAAATCTTGGCTGTTATCACGAAATGTCACTGCAGCAGCTTGACCCAGGTTGTTTTGCAAAGCCAGTAAATCACGACCCATGCCCAATTCGCGACCACCATCATCAATGATTCGAATATTCATGTAGCAATGTTCTGGCAAGATGCAGTTTTGCCAATCATCCATATCAATATCATCAAGTAGGCGCATATTGCCTGCATATTTGCCAATGTATTTGGCCAATTGCGGCAAAATACTGGCGTTATAATCCAGTTTTTGGCTCAAGAATGAGGTTAAGAAGTCAGGAATAGGGACGCATATTCTGCGTAAACTTTTTGGTAAAGCTTTGATATATAAGGTAAGTTTCTCGCGGATAAAGCCGGGAACCAGCCATTCTAGTTTGGCCGCATTGAGTCGATTTAACACGGTTAGTGGAATGGTTAATGTAATGCCATCTAATATATGGCGAGGTTCAAAGCGATAACTTAATTTGAATTTACCGTCATCAGTGTGCCAAAACTCAGGAAATTGTGCTTCGGTGACATTGTCTGCCGCATGTTGCATTAAATCATCACGTTGCATAAATAAGCGTTTGGGCTCAGTGATTTCGATGTGTTTACGCCAAATCTCGAAACTGGCAATATCCACTATGGCTTGTGTTTTGCCCTTGTGTTCAAATTGTTCAGGAATATGGGTTTGGTAAAAAGCAAAAACGGCTTCATCATCAACCAAAACATCTTGCTTACGTGATTTGTGCTCTAAGGAAACAATGTCTTTTATCAGGCGATTATTGTGCTTAATGAAAGGCGCTTGAATATCGTGTTCACCGGCAACCAAAGCGCCACGAATAAATAATTCACGGGAAATCTGCGGGTCAATTTTCCCGTAGCTGATTAAACGACGAGGGATAATGGTTAAACCATATAGTGTTACCCGTTCACTGGCCAGAACTTCACCACGTTTTTGTGACCAATGTGGTTCGAAGTAATGGTATTTCACCAGATGTGGAGCTTCTTTTTCAATCCAAACAGGGTCAATTTGTGCTACATCTTTGGCATACAGCTTACTGGTTTCGGTGAGTGATTCAGCCATAACCCACTTGGGCTTGGCTTTGAATAAACCTGATGCGGGAAATAAATGGAAATGAATTCCACGTGCACCTTGGTAATCATGGCCCTCTGGTGATTTCATGCCTGTATTGCTGACCAAACCTGTTAACAATGCCCGGTGAATTTGTTCAAAAGTGGCTTCTGTGGTATTGCTTTTTAAGCCCATTTCACTGGCCAATTGGCTGAGTTGTTGGTGCAACTCACGCCATTCACGAATTCGAAGATGAGAAAGGAAATGCTCTTTACACCATTTAATGCGAGCTTTTTGGCTTGGCAATTGTTCACGAGCTTTTTGATAGCGAGCCCACAAATTCAAGTAGGCAACAAAATCAGATTGTTTGTCTGTAAATTGTTGATGAGCACGATCAGCAGCTTCTCGGGCTTCAAAAGGGCGCTCTCGTGGGTCTTGAATCGATAAAGCAGAAACCAAAATTAACATTTCATTCACACACAAGTGTTTCTCTGCTGCTAAAAGCATGCGCGAAATTTTGGGGTCAATGGGCAAAGTGGCCATTTTTTTGCCCAAAGCAGTTAATTGATTTGCATTGGTGACTGCGCCAAGTTCTTGCAAGGCTAAAAAACCATCATTAATGTAACGCTCAGCAGGGGCTTCTAAAAAAGGAAATTGTGCCACATTGCCAAGACCTAAACTGGCCATGCGCAAAATCACTGCTGCTAAATTAGAGCGCAGAATTTCTGGGTCAGTAAATTCAGGCCTGCTTAAGAAATCTGCATCACTATAAAGACGTATGCACACGCCAGCAGCCACACGACCACATCGACCAGCACGCTGTTTGGCGGCTGCTTGTGAAATTTTTTCGATGTGTAGTTGTTCAACCTTGGCTCGAGCCGAATAGCGTTTTACGCGTGCCAAACCCGAGTCAATGACGTAACGTATACCAGGAACGGTCAGTGATGTTTCAGCAACGTTGGTTGATAAGACGATGCGTCGTGTATTGCCACTGGGTGAGAAGATTTTTTGCTGGTCTTGGTTGGATAAACGAGCAAACAATGGTAAGACATCATAATAGTGGGCATTTTGGCTTTTTCTGAGCGCGTCTGCCGCCTCTCGAATGTCACGTTCTCCTGGTAAGAACACCAGAATGTCACCATCGCCAACACGGCAAAGTTCATCAACGGCATCCACAATGGCTTCGTTGATCTCAATTTCAGCATCATCCTCATCTTTTGTATTTAAGGGACGGTAATGAATGGTGACAGGGAAGGTTCTGCCTGAAACTTCGATTACAGGTGCCTGATTAAAATGTTCACTAAATCGTTTGGCATCAATGGTGGCAGACGTAATGATGACTTTTAAATCAGGCCTTTTGGGTAGCAATTGTTTAAGAAAACCCAATAAGAAATCAATATTTAAACTGCGTTCATGTGCTTCATCAATAATAATGGTGTCGTAGGCATTTAAATAGCGATCATTTTGTGTCTCGGCTAGCAAAATACCATCGGTCATTAATTTAATATAGCTTTTGGATGAGCTTTGGTCTTGAAAGCGAACTTTGTACCCCACAATGCTGCCTAGAGGGCTTTTTAATTCATCTGCGATACGACTTGCCACTGAGCGAGCTGCCAATCGACGTGGTTGAGTGTGGCCAATCAAACCAGCAACACCGCGACCCAGTTCAAGGCAAATTTTTGGTAACTGTGTGGTTTTACCTGAGCCTGTTTCACCACAAACAATCACCACTTGGTGTTGTTGGATAGCAGCCTTGATATCCACCATTTTTTCATGGACAGGTAGGCTATTGTCAAATTCTGGTTTAGGCAAATCGTGTTGGCGTTGTTGATACAAGGCTTGTGATTTGGCCAGTTTTTCTGCAACCTTATTTTCCCCACCAAAGCGGCTAGGATTTTTGAAGGCTTGTCGTAAGTAATGGCGATCTTTGGCCAAGGTGTATTTTAAATCAGGTGTAGCCATTTGTTTTTAAATTCGTTAGGCAAAATAATGAGCCATTTTACCAAAGATAGCATGTTAAATCATGTTTTTAATCGACTATTCAGTCTTGTGATGCTCAACGATAGGCATCAAAAAACCGGTGATGTGAATATCACCGGTTTGGGGTTGATAGAGTCTATGCTGGTATTGGGTTTCAATATCAACATAGACTTTTATGGTGCTATTGGCTTTTTATTTGCCTTTGGTCGGTGCATACTCAAATAGACCGCCGCCTAATACTTTGTAAACATCCACTTTATTGTTCAGACTCAGCAATTGGGTCTGTAACAAAGCTTGTTTACTGGCATAGCTAGAGCGTTCTGCATCCAATTTTTCCAAAGAACTGGCGACACCTTGTTTGTGGCTTAAACTCACCAAACGGTAGCGTTCTTGCTCAGCTTTGTTGCTGCGCGATTGTGCTGACAGTTGATCTTTTAAGGTTCTTTGTGCAACCAAAGCATCGGATACGTCTTGGAAAGCTGCTTGAATTGATTTTTCATATTGCGCAATAGAAATGTCTTTACGGATATGGGCTAAATCCAAATTGCCTTTTAAACGACCCCCTTGGAAAATGGGGATCGAAATTTGGGGCAAGAAGCTCCAAGTGCTATTGGGGCCAGTGAATAAACCACTGAGTTCCGTACTACCACTGCCAATGGCTCCCGTTAAAGTAATGCGTGGGAAAAATGCAGCACGGGCAGCACCAATATTGGCATTGGCCGCTTGCAATTGGCGTTCTGCTTGTCGAATATCTGGGCGATTATTCAATAAGTCAGATGGTAAACCAGCAGGCAAAGCTTGAACTGAAAATTGTTGCGTCAGCGGTAATTCAGGCGCTATGTCCACAGGAATAGGACCACCAATTAATAGTGTTAGTGCATTGCGTGCTTGATCACGGTTGCGAGTATACGCCGCATAATCTGCACGAGCTTGCTCAATCTGGGTTTCCGCTGCACGTAAATCAATGGCAGAAATCACGCCGTGTTTAAATTTCAATTGGTTTAATTGATAACTTTGTTCACGGGTTTTGAGCACATCTTGGGCGATTTTCATGCCTTCATTGGCTGTGCGCTCTGAGAAGTAGGCTTTGGATACAGAGGCAACCAAGCTGATGTGCGCCGCATCACGGGCTTCTTGTGTGGCAAAGTACTGTTGCAATGCGGCATCACTCATGCTTTTAACGCGACCAAAAAGGTCTAGTTCATACGAAGCAACGCCCAAACCCACGGTGTATTGTGAGCTGACCACAGACTGGTTACCTGGTGTCAAATCAGCGGCAGTACGACCACGGCTACCTTGGCCATCGGCACCCAAATTGGGGATACGATCAGCACGTTGGATGCCATATTGTGCCTCAGCAGCTTGAACATTTAAGGCTGCTACCCGTAAGTCGCGGTTGTTTTCCAAAGACAAGGCAATCAATTGCTGTAAACGTGGGTCAGAAAAATACGATTTCCAGCCCAAATTTACCACACTTTTGTTGGCAGAAACCGTCCCTTGTTGATTGGGGTAGGTTTCTGACACAGGCAAGTTGGTTAGGCGTTCATACTTGGGTGCCATGCTGCAAGCAGACAGTACCAAGGCTGAGACACACACCACGCTGAATGTTTTCAAATTAAATGTTTTATTCATGTGTCTGCTCTTTAATGTTTTTTATCATCGTCAATCATGCCTGAAATCATGTCATTGTGCTCATTGCCGCCTTCGGTGCTTTTGAATAATTGGCGAACAAATAAGTAGAACACAGGTACCAAGAATACTGACAAGATGGTGCCAATAATCATGCCCCACAATACACTCGTGCCCACAGCACGTTGGCTAGCAGAACTGGCACCAGAGGCAAAGAACAACGGTACTACACCCAAAATAAAGGCCAGTGATGTCATGATGATGGGTCTAAAACGCAGGCGTGCTGCCATCAATGCGGCTTCAAAAGCATTTTTACCCGCAGCTTGTAAGTCTTTGGCAAATTCAATAATTAAAATGGCGTTTTTAGCTGACAAACCAATTACTGTAATCAAACCCACTTGGAAGTAAATGTCATTGTCCATGCCACGACCCCATGTACCTGTAACCACACCAAGGACACCCAATGGTACAACCAAAATCACAGACAATGGAATAGACCAGCTTTCATACAGAGCAGCCAAGCATAAGAATACCGCTAAAATTGCAAAACCATATAAGACGAGGGCTGCAGAGCCAGCTTTTTTCTCTTCCAAAGATTGACCTGTCCATTCAATACCGAAGCCTTGGGCAAGTAATGGTTGTGCCAATGTTTCCATTTCTAGCATGGCTTCACCTGAACTTAAGCCAGGAATCGCACTACCAGTTAAGCTCATTGATGGATAACCATTGTAACTGTCAATTTGCATTGGACCAGTAATCCATTTGCTTTGAACAAATGTGCTTAATGGAACCGTTTGGCCTTGGGCATTATTAGCGGTTAATTTTTGAATGTCTTCGGGTTGCATGCGGTGTTTTGCATCAGCTTGGACAATCACTTGTTGTAATCGACCAGCATTAGGAAAGTCATTGACATAGGCAGAACCCATGGCAGCACCCAATGATTGGGCAATGGCATCCATACTAACACCTTGAGCCATCGCTGCTTCACGGTTAATTTCTAAACGCAATTGTGGCGCATCTTCCAAGCCTTCTGGACGAACACCCATGAGTTTTTTGCTTTGACTTGCTGCACCCAATAGTTGGTTACGTGCTGCCAATAGGGCATCATGTCCTTTGCCAGAGCGGTCTTGTAAGCGCAAGGCAAAACCTGAGCTACTGCCCAATTCAGGAATCGGAGCAGGGGTAATGGCCAATACAAATGCATCGCGAATTTGACCGCCCAGTTCTTGTGTTGCTTTACCAGAAATTTCATCGGCTGAGCGTTGGCGTTCAGACCAATCTTTTAAGGTCACAAATGCCAAACCTGCATTTTCACCCACGCCAGAGAAACTAAAGCCCAAGATACTAACCATGTTTTCAACCTCAGGTTGAGCAAGCATGTATTTTTCAGCAATAGCCAAAGCATCAGATGTTCGTTGTTGACTGGCTCCTGGTGGCAACTGTACATTCACAATCATGTAACCTTGGTCTTCAGATGGCAAGAAACCTGTTGGTAACCGCATGAATATAAATACTGCACCAACCACAATGGCAACATACATCATCATGACACGCAAAGGGCGTTTCAAGCTGCCTTTAACCAAGTTAGTGTATTTGTATGAACCTGCATTGAATTTACGGTTGAACCAACCGAAGAAGCCTTTTTTCTCTTCGTGGCCATCGGTAATGGGCTTTAACATGGTGGCACAAAGTGCTGGTGTTAAAGACAGTGCCAAAAAGCCGGAGAAGAAAATAGATACAGCCATCACAATCGAGAATTGACGGTAAATATTACCTGTAGCACCTGTGAAGAAAGCCAAAGGAATAAACACAGAAATCAACACCACGGTAATGCCAACAACTGCGCCAGAAATTTGTTCCATGGCTTTAACCGTTGCTGCGCGAGGGCTTAATCCTTCTGATGCCATGATGCGCTCAACGTTTTCGACCACCACAATGGCATCGTCGACGACAATACCAATAACCAATACCATGGCAAACATCGCCAAAATATTGATAGACATGCCTAAGACGGATAGGGCAATAAAAGTACCCAAGAGTGCAATGGGAACCACAATGGTTGGAATCAAGGTGTAGCGAAGATTTTGTAGGAACAAAAGCATCACCAAGAACACCAATAAGATGGCTTCAAATAGCGTGTGAACAACTTTGTTAATTGAAATTTTAACGAAAGTTGAGCTGTCATAAGGTGCACTCCAAGAGATATCACTTGGGAAGAATTTTTCCAATGATGTCATTTTGGCTTTTACTTCTTCAGCTACCGCCATGGCATTACCATCAGAAGTCAATTGTACCGCCAAGTTAACAGCTGGTTTGCCATTCAATCGTGAAGCAAAACTATAGCCTTGTGCACCCAATTCAATACGTGCCACGTCTTTTAAGCGAACAGTTGAACCATCATTGGCTGCGCGAACAATAATATTGCCAAATTGTTCAACATCGGCTAATTGACCTTGTACTGATACGGTGGCGGTAATGGGTTGTCCTTCTACACTAGGTGAAACACCCAAGCTACCTGCAGGGATTTGGATATTTTGGCTAGAAATAGCACGACTAACATCATTAATAGACAGTTTTAAGCCTTGTAATTTTGCTGGGTCAATCCAAATACGCATTGCTTTTTCAGACGAATAAAGCTGTACGCTACCCACACCATTAATACGTTGTAACTCTGGCTGAATATTACGAGCTGCATAGTCACCAATATCGATGGTAGGTGTATTGCCCGATTTGGATGCCATGCCAACAATCATTAAGAAGTTGGAGCTGGCTTTGTCCACTTGTACACCTTGCTGCGTTACAGCAGATGGCAGGCGAGGTTCAGCACGTTTTAGACGGTTTTGGACATCTACTTGTGCTAAATCAGGGTCTGTACCTTGAACAAATGTAATGGTAATCGTGCCACGATTGGTATTGGCTTTTGAGTCCATGTACATCATGCCCTCAGCACCATTCATCTCGCGGCTAATAACAGACAATACACTTTCATCGATTACATCTGCAGATGCACCTGGGTAAGTGGCGCTGACTGTAATGGTTGGTGGCGCAACTTTTGGATATTGCGCTACAGGGAGGCTGAACATAGAGACGAGGCCACCCAAAATAATAAAGATGGCCACTACCCATGCGAAAATGGGGCGGTCAATAAAGAACTTTGGCATTTAATTAACCCTCTTTTGCTTTTGATGCAGTTTCGGTTGAAGCTGGTTTGTCAGCAGGGGCTTTAATGGCATCTGCTTTAGGTGCTGGTGCTGCACCAGTTTTGGGTGCTTGCCATGGTGTGGTTTTCACTTTTTTTGCACCAGTCATGCCAATTGCCATTACACCATCTACAATGACTTTTTCACCTGCTTTTAAGCCGTCGCCAATAATCCATTGGTTACCACGTGCTTGTAGCACTTTGACTGGACGAGGTGCAAAAGTGCCATCCGCATTGACCACAAGAACAGTATCACCCTTGTCTGTGCGTGTAACGGCTTGTTGTGGTAGCAAAACAGCATTGTTGGCTTGGCTTTGGTCTAAGACAACTCGCACATACAATCCAGGTAGCAAAGCTTTGCTTGGGTTAGGTACTTCTGCCCGAACATTCACTTGTCCAGTACTTTGATCAACTGTTAAGTCAGTAAAAATCAATTTGCCTGGTAATTCATAGGGTGTACCGTCTTCCATTAAAATTTTAACAGCTGGGCGACCATCAATGGATTGCAAACTGCCTTCTGCCATCTTCTTGCGCAAAGCCATGATTTCTTGAGCAGGTTGGGTAATGTTGACATACAAAGGATCAATTTGTTGAACCACAGCCAATTTAGTCGGTGCACCTTCACCAACCAATGCGCCTTCAGTGACATATGCACGGCCAATTGTTCCTGAAATAGGTGACAAGACTTGTGAGTAATTAACATTTAATTGAGCGGTTTGGATAGCGGCTTTGGCGGCAGTCACTTCAGCTCTGGCTAGGCGTTCTTGGGCAATGGCATTGTCCAATTCTTGTTTACTAATAGCATCTGCTGCTGCCAAAGGACGAAAACGAGCAACATTACTAGAAGCCAACGCCAAAGAAGCATCTGCTTTGGCAAGGCTAGCACGGGCTGCTTGTAAATTGGCAATGTAAGCTGTGCTATCGATTTGGAACAAAGATTGCCCAGCCCTGACTTCACTACCTTCTTCAAAGTTGCGTTTTAAAACCACGCCAGCAACACGTGACATAATATCGGCTTCACGGGAAGGTTCAAGTCGTGCAGGTAAATCTTGGCCCAAAGTGATGGTTGTCGGTTGAACGGTTACCACACCAACTGTAGGTTCAGGTGCCTGCTTACCAGGTGCTTGTTTGTCTCCGCAGGCTGTTAACGCGCTAGCTGCCAAGGTAATGGCAATAGCTGATTTAATCAATGGATGCGACTTTTTAAAATATTGCTGCATAAATCGTCTCTTTTCTGTAAATACGATCGTAATTATATAAATTCAAAACTATATATCAGTATGTATTGCATGTGATTCTGTATTAGGGATTAAGATGCTTATCAAACAATAATATTTTGCAAAGAAATTGAAAAATTAAAAAGTATTTGAGTGGTATCCCAGAAGTTTGCTATTATACATACATTCATGTATGTTCAGTCAACCCCTGTTCGTGTATGATTAAGATAAAAATATATTATTAATAGATGACAATATAGAATATGTTACATTAATAAATAACCACAGAACCCACCATGTAAAATTATGAAAAAAAATAAAGAAGATGCACTAAAAACGAGAGAGCACCTTATTGATGCGGCGTTAGAGATGTTTTACCGCAAAGGTGTGGCACGGACAACCTTGGATCAAATTGCTAAAATGGCAGGTGTGACAAGGGGAGCCGTTTATTGGCATTTTAAAAACAAAGCAGATATTTTTGATGCAGTTTGTCAGCGTTTTTTCTTGCGAGTCGATAGTTTTATTGATCGAGTGAGTGGGCATGAGTCAGGTGATTATTGGCAAGCATTTACTGCCACGATTATGCGGTTTTATACAGATTTAAACAATGATGAATTTTTGCAAAAATTCATGTCGGTCGTCCACCTTCGTTGTGAGTATACGGATGAAAATAAAGAAATTGTTGATTTATTGATTCAATATCGACAATTGTGGCAAGAGCAAATAAATCAGGTCATTTTATTGGGTATTCAAGAGCAGAAAATCTCCAATAATATTGCAATAGAAGAAATGAATTTTTTCATTCGCTCTTCTATGTTAGGTTTGACTGCAACATGGTTAGAAGATCCTGATAAGGTTGATTTGCTAAAGCAAGCATCTTTGAATA
>JASLDB010000115.1 GCA_030151665.1 Neisseriaceae bacterium | reverse complement strand
GGTGGTAATCAACAACACCATGCGTAATGGCATTTTTGGCATAGCCTGGATGACTGCAAAATTTCCCCCATTCCTTGGCCACCTTTTTGGGCAAATTTTCCCCCATGTTAATCATCTTGGTTGCACCATAGCCTTTGAAAAAACAGCTTAGTGGAAACAAAACACGAAACATAATCGGAGCCAATAATTTGGTTTTACCTGTTAGATGGGGAACATGGCCTGTTGATGCTGCTATGGTAACCATATTGCCAATTTTTTGGTGGTTGTGTGCCAAACCCAATAATTGCCCACCAGCACTGTGTCCTACTAAATTAATGCTGTCTTGTTGACTTAAATCCAATAAAGCATCGATGGCGGCAGGTAAATCGTATCGACCCCAATCCGTTAAACTTGCTTGAGAATCTTTTAATGGACCATACAGTGATGCCCCAATTCCCCGAAAATCAAAACAAAGGACTTCATGGCCTTGTTCGTTCAAATATTGGGCAAAATATTGGTAGAAACCTTGCAAAATGCCAGTAGCAGACCCCAATAAAACCGCTTTTTTATGTGGGGTATGACTTTGTTTTGGCCAAAAATGCCCTTGTAGGGTATAGCCATCTTGGCAAGTAATCTGAATGGGCAACATATTTTCTCCTTTTCTCCTGTATTGGCTATTTTGATAGCTTATGCGTTTTTGGCATTGAAACACACTCATTAAAATTTGGCGAAATAATTAATAGAGTTCCATCACTAAATAACTTATTTTTTACTTTCAAAGTGTTATTCATTGATATTGGCTAGAGATTCAAGGATCAAGGCTGTATTGGGTGTTATATGCTTATAACCAAATAATCGTTTGTTATTTTATGTAAAGGTGGAATAATTTAACCATTGATGCATGAATAAGTGACTGAAAAATATGTTTTTAGGTTTGGACTGGCAATATATTCAACAAAGCCTACCTGTTTACGAAAAAGCCTTGGTGTTAACACTGAGTATTTCTGCCTTGGCCATTGTGATAGCGGTGGCATTAGGGGCATTGGTGAGTGTGGTGCAATATTATCGTCTTAAATTATTGGCGAGTATCGCCGATGCTTATGTGGCTTTGTTTCGCAACACACCCTTATTGATTCAATTGTTTTTTATGTTTTATGCCTTGCCCAAGTTGGGTATCAAAATGGAGCCAGATACCACGGCTTTGGTTGGTTTGTCATTATTGGGTGGCAGTTACATGGCAGAGGCTTTTAAAGGTGGCATGGCTGCTATTAGCAAAGGGCAACAGGAGGCAGGTTTGGCTATTAGTTTGAATCGTTGGCAATTGATGCGCTATGTTTTATTGCCCCAAGCCATTAGCTACAGTGTACCTGCTTTGGGGGCTAATGCTATTTTTATGATTAAAGAGACCTCAATTTTTAGTGTGATTGCGGTGATGGATTTAATGAATGTCACTCGGTCGCAAATTGGTATGTTTTACAAAACCAATGAAGCATTACTCATGTTGGTTGGGGCTTATGCTGTGTTATTGATTCCAGTATCCATTTTATTGACATGGTTAGAAAGACGGGTGCGCCATGCAGAATTTGGGCGTTGATATTATTTTAAATTCACAAAATGTCTTGCGCTTATTAGAAGGCATGGGTGTGACTTTGCAAATTGCTTTGTTGTCCATTGTGCTAAGCGTGATATTGGGGACATTATTTGGGGTGATTCGTTTAAGTGATTCTAAGGCGGTGCAATGGTTTTTCCGTTTTTATTTAGAGTGTTTCCGAATCATTCCTGTTTTGGTTTGGATGTATTTATTGTATTACGTTTTGTCTGCTGATTTAGACATTAATCTAGATGCATTTGTGGTGTCGGTGATTGTGTTTACCCTTTGGGGTGCATCTGAAATGAGCGATATTGTGCGGGGTGCTTTGATTGCTTTACCCAAACACCAAGCAGAATCTGCTGCTGCCATTGGACTTAGTCGAACACAAGCTTTTAGACATGTTTTGCTGCCTCAAGCCTTGGTACAAGTGGTACCCGCTGCGATTAATTTATCGGTGCGAATGGTTATGACGACTTCTTTGGTTTTTGCTCTGGGGGTGGTGGAGGTTGTGAAAATAGGGCAACAGATTATTGAATCTGCGAGTTTAAGCAATCCCATGGCATCGGTCTGGGTTTATGGTTTGATTTTCTTAATGTATTTTGCTGTGTGTTACCCATTGGGCAAAATAGCCAGTGTATTGAGTCGAAAAATGGGCAATCAATAAAGAGTAAAGCAAATGAATGAAGCATTATTAAGCATTAAACATTTACACAAAAAATTTGGTGATGTGGCTGTCTTAAAAGACATCAATTTATCGGTAAAAAAAGGCGAAGTAGTGGTGATTTTAGGGCCATCTGGTTGTGGCAAATCCACTTTTTTGCGTTGTTTAAATGGACTAGAAAGCATTAATGGTGGTGAAGTGCTATTGGGTCATGAAGCCATAGCAACGGACAAGACCAATTGGGTTAAAGTACGGCAAAAAATTGGTATGGTGTTTCAAAGTTACGACTTATTTCCCAATATGACGGTGCTCGACAATATTTTATTGGGCCCGACCAAAGTACAAAAACGCGATAAAGCCCAAGTTACTGCAGAAGCTGAAATATTGTTAAAACGGGTTGGTTTATTGGATAAAAAAGATGTGTTTCCACGCACATTGTCTGGTGGGCAAAAACAGCGTATCGCCATTGTTCGGGCTTTGTGTATGCGTCCAGAGGTGATGTTATTTGATGAGGTAACGGCATCACTAGACCCTGAGATGGTGCGTGAAGTTTTGGATGTCATTCAAGGTTTGGCCAAAGATGGCATGACCATGTTGCTTGTCACCCATGAATTGAATTTTGCTAAAAAAGTAGCTGATCGCATTGTCTTTTTTGATCAAGGTTTGGTGGCAGAAGAGTCGACACCTGAGGATTTTTTTAATGCACCGAAAACAGAACGGGCAAAAAGTTTTTTAAACGTATTTGATTTTTAAGATAAATGAAAGCGGGAGATAAAAATGACTGAAGCAATTGTAAACAAAAAACATTTTAAATGGTTGGCTGCTGGTGTGTTGTCATTGGCACTATTCGGTTGCACTGGTGCTGATCAAGCGACTGAAAAAACGGCTTCTGGTGGTGCATCAGAAACCCAAAGTGCAAGTAATGATGAATTACAAGCCATTAAAGACCGTGGTGTTTTGCGAGTGGCGGTATTTGCTGATAAACCACCATTTGGTTATGTGGATGCTCAAGGTAAAAACCAAGGTTATGATATTGCCCTTGCTAAACGCTTGGCAAAAGATTTATTGGGCGATGAAAACAAGGTTGAATATGTATTAACCGAAGCACAAAATCGTGTTGATGTTTTGAAATCCAATAAAGTGGATATTACATTGGCCAATTTTACCCAAACACCTGAGCGTGAGCAGCAAGTGGATTTTGCCCTTCCTTATATGAAAACTGCCATTGGTGTGGTTTCTCCAAAAGCAGCGGCCATTACTGATGTGAAACAATTGGTGGGCAAAAAACTATTGGTTAACAAAGGCACAACAGCAGAAATTTATTTTGCCAAAAATCATGCCGATATTGAACAATTAAAATTGGATCACAATACAGAAACCTTTAATGCACTAAAAGATGGTCGTGGTGCTGCTTTGGCACACGATAACACCTTGCTTTATGCATGGGTAAAAGAAAATCCAACATTTGCAGTGAGCATTAACCAAGTGGGTGAAAGTGATTTTATTGCCCCAGCAGTGAAAAAAGGCAATAGCGCATTGAAAAATTGGGTAGACAACGAAATTCGCACTTTGACAAAAGAGGGCTTTTTCTTGAATGCATATAACGAAACCATTAAACCATTTTATGGTGAAGGCATTGACCCCAATAATATTATTGTCACTGAACAAAAATAAGGGAATGTTATCCAATCAAAAGGGAAAGCTAAGTGCTTTCCCTTTTTTTATGTTGATGTAATTGTTAGGTTGATTTTTTATTTTATTAAATATTAAAAAATGATGAGATATTGCTTTGTTTTTGATGTTATTTAATCAAATTGTTTGTATTTTTTAGGATGTTTGAAATTTTTATTTTTGTACGATTGTTGTATTTTCATGCTGATGTTCATTGGGTATGGTTTGGGTATAAGGTTAATTTGCAACGGAATTTGTGGTTTTGCGTTATAATTGGCTGCATTCTAAAAGTAAGGCAAACTGGACTTGTAGTCATGGATTTATTAAAGCAACGTATTATGCAAGATGGTCGCTGTTTCGAAGGTGGCATCTTAAAAGTGGATAGTTTTATCAATCATCAAATGGACCCAACTTTGATGAAAGCGATTGGTGTTGAGTTTGTGCGTCGCTTTGCGGGTACCAATGTCAATAAAATTATGACCATTGAAGCAAGTGGTATTGCCCCTGCTATCATGACAGGTTATTTGATGAATTTACCTGTGGTGTTTGCTAAGAAAAAAGCCCCAAGCACCATCGAAAATGTTCTGCACACTAAGGTACATTCATTTACCAAAAATCGCACTTATGATGTGGTGATTAGTTCAGATTTTTTAACACCAGAAGACAATGTTTTGTTTGTGGATGACTTTTTGGCTTATGGTAACGCAGCTTTGGGTGTTATTGATTTGGTGAAACAAGCTGGTGCGAATTTAGTGGGCATGGGCTTTATTATTGAAAAAGCCTTCCAAGATGGTCGTCAAAAATTGGTTGAACAAGGTGTTCGTGTTGAAGCATTGGCGAGTATTGAAGATTTATCAAATTGCACCATTACGATTAAAAAAGATTAATGTTTTGATGTTATGAAAAAGCTGCCCGATGGCAGCTTTTTTGTTGGATAAAATAAGCCCAAGTGGGAAAATTTGGTGACAAATTATGCGATAAATTGGGTTAAACATGATAAATTCACATGTAATATGCTAAGGTTAGAGACTTCATATTTAAGGAACATCCAGATGGCGACGATAATTTTGGATTTTGATGGCACATGTGTGGCACATGAATACCCATATGTTGGAGATGAAATTGGTTCTGTGCAGGTTTTAAAAGATTTGGTGGCCAATGGGCATCAATTGGTTCTATTTACCATGCGTTCAGAAATCAACTATTTGGATGATGCTGTAGAGTGGTTTAAAAGCCATGAGTTGCCTTTGTTGGGCATTCAAACCAATCCAGAACAAAAGTCATGGACAGCTTCACCCAAAGCGTATGGTCATGTGATTATTGATGACACCATGTTGGGAGCGAAACTGGTGGACAATCGTTATTTGAATTGGCAATGGGTGGCGACTGAGCTGTTAAAAGTAGGGTTAATTTCACCTGAACAATGTGCACAATATGATTTTAGCTTGTATGTGTATTAAAAAAATAGCCAATCATCTAAGGAGAGAATAAGAGATTATGAAGGGATTAAAACGATACGGTGCACTGGCATTGACTGGATTATTGATGGCTTGTGGAAATGATCACAATAATGCACAAGATGATCGCATTGATGCTGCATCACGCGCCATGACAGAACTGGCCAGTGAAGAGAATGAAGCCAGTCATTTGATGGCAAGTGATGCCATTGAAGCTTCTGCGGCGTCAGTAGAAAATACCATGGTGTACACCGATTGGACACCTGTTTTTGCCAGTTGGGCAAATGGTTGTCAGAACAGTAAAATCTTTGAAACGCTAGAAGATAAACTGGTGCGATTCAATGATAACCCGCAGTCTGATAATGATGCCAAGCCAAAATTGGGCAAAGTGGTTTTACCTGTGGCTTATCAACAAGCAACAGGCAAGGTGAAGATTGTGGATAAGGGAGATCACAGCATTTTTGTGATTCCAT
>JASLDB010000114.1 GCA_030151665.1 Neisseriaceae bacterium | reverse complement strand
CGTTCACCAATGGTGCGAAAGCGCAAAGGAATATCGGTGACATAAAAACGGTAATCAGGTTGTGTGGTGTCGGTTTTGAGTAAATGGGCCTTGGCCAATGCATGCGCTGTGGCTTCTGCTGTGGTGGTGGCTGAATCTACTAGCATTAAACCTTTTGCTTCTTCTTGTAATAACGGTTTCAAAAGTGGGTAATGGGTGCAACCCAAGACCAAGGTATCAATTTCTTCTGATAAAACTGGTTTTAAATACTCTTTGGCAGTCAAGCGAGTGACTTCGTGGTCTAGCCAGCCTTCTTCTACGAGTGGTACAAACAATGGACAAGCTTGCGACACCACACGACTATTGGGGCTTTGTGCCGAAATAGAGCGGGCATAAGCATTGCTGTTGACCGTGGTATTGGTGGCAATGACACCAATATGACCCGTTTTACTGGTTTGAATGGCGGCTTTGGCACCAGCATCAATGACATTTAGCACAGGAATATTGCCTGCCATCGCTCTGACCCGCTCACTGGCAACTGCTGCAATGGTATTGCAAGCAATCACAATGGCTTTGACATCTTGTTCTAATAAGAATTTAGTAATTTGTTGGGTAAATGCTTCGATTGTGGCACGGGATTTAACACCATATGGTACCCGAGCCGTGTCACCAAAATAGATGATGTTTTCCAAAGGTAGGCGTTCCATTAAAGCACGCACCACTGTTAATCCACCAACGCCGGAATCAAAGACGCCAATGGGGCGATTTTCTGGGTTATTCATGTTGAGACACAGTCCAAGCCGCAGCTTCTGAAATTAAGGGTTCAAAGTGATGGCAAAAAGGTGCCACCGCAGCGGCAATTGTAGCACTTTTGTTGGCATTACCAAGGGCTATAATAATGTTCGAAAGCCATTTTATAAAGCCAATTCGGTAAATAGGGCTACCCGCCATTTTTTGCTGAAAGATTTTTTCATCCCAAGTCAATAAGCTCAATAAGCTGACTTGGTCTAAACCATGGCGTGGTTCAAAGTCACTTTCTTGATTGTGTTTAGCAAAGCGGGTGAATGGGCAAGCCAATTGGCAGTCATCACAGCCATAAATACGGTTACCCAATGCTTTGCGAAACGCTTCGGGAATGATTTTTTTCGATTCAATCGTTAAATAAGAGATGCAACGCCGAGCATCAACTTGATAAGGTGCGATAATGGCACCGGTGGGGCAGCTGTCTATGCAACGAGTGCATTTACCACAATGTGGTGAGATGCTGTCATCTTTGGGTAAGTCTAAGTTAATGAGCAGTGCACCCAAAAAAAATAAACTGCCTGCATCTTTTTGTAGCAATAAAGTGTGTTTGCCACGCCAACCCAATCCTGCTTGGGTGGCAAAGCCTACTTCAGAGATAGGTGCACTATCGACAACTGGTCGGCAAATGACATCGTCGACATTGGCAGCGATTTTTTCGCCCAGTGCTTTTAATCGTTGGCGCAATACCTTGTGGTAATCTCGCCCTAAGGCATAGCGTGAGATGTAAGCCTGATCTTGTTGTGCCAGTACTTGCAAAGAGTCACTGGGTTTACCTTGCCAATAAGGCATGGCAACGGTAATCACGCTTTGTGCTTCGGGCAGCACATAGCTAGCATCAGTGCGTTTATCACCATGCTTTTCAAAAAATAACATTTCGCCATGAAACCCTTGAGCTAGCCAAGCATTAACTTGTTCTGCTTCATTTTCGGGTAGGCGAATGGGGCTGATTTTGGCATCAATAAACCCAAGTTCTTGGGCCCATTGTTTAATAGCCGTTGCAAGGGAATGTGCATCCATGCTAAAAACAAAACAAATATAGAGAATTAATGAAAATGATAGATATGCATTATACGCAAAACTTAGCAGATGAAGCGGCAACTTTGGCATTGGGTCAAAAAGCTGCACAAACTTTGCAAGCACCATTGGTTATTTACTTGCAAGGTGACTTGGGTGCTGGCAAAACCACATTTACTCGTGGTTTGTTACGTGGTTTGGGCTTTGCAGGTTCAGTGAAAAGCCCAACTTATGCCATTGTAGAAAGTTATGAATTGAGTTGTGTCACTATTAATCATTTTGATTTGTATCGCTTCGCTAGCCCAGAAGAGTGGCATGATGCGGGTCTGGATGATTTGTTTGCAGAAGATGCTATTCATTTAATTGAATGGCCACTTTTGGGTGGTGATTATGTACCGCAAGCGGATATTGTCATGACTTTCACTGTGCAAGGTGAGGGACGATTGTGTACAATTGAGGCTTGTTCTCAATTAGGTAAACAAAGCATTCAGCCATGGCTAAGTTAACTCGCCGTCAATTATTACAAGCTGCCGCTGGTGGCATTCTTATTAGTGTTACACCGATTGCAGCATTGGCACAAGGTTCTGCTCAGATGATTGCTGTACGCTTGTGGCCTGCTAATGCCTATACACGCATGACATTAGAAGCCAGTGCCCAAGTTAAATACAAGTATTTTGCTTTGGATGGCCCTGCTCGGTTGGTGGTGGATATTGAGGGCATGCATTTAAATGAAGTGCTACAAACCCTAACCCAAAAAGTTTTGTCTACTGACCCATACATTAAAACCGTTCGTGTGGGCCAATTTAATCCAGAGACGGTCCGTATTGTCATGGAGTTAAAACAAGCTGTTAGTCCACAAGTGTTTACCTTGCCGCCAGTAGAAAACTTTAAGCATCGTTTGGTGGTGGATTTGTATCCAAGTGGCAATGTGGCTGCTGCCAAAATTGAAGATGATCCATTGATGGCTTTATTGGAAGATTACAATAAAGGCAAAGTTCGCAAGGATGGTTCAACCACCACAACAGCACAAGCAACCATACCAGAAGAAAAAGTCAATCCACCCAAGCGAGAGAGCACAGGTCAAGTCATTCCCAAATCGGCCAATCGGCAAGTGGTCATTATGTTAGACCCAGGTCATGGTGGTGAAGATCCAGGTGCGATTGGGCCAGGTGGTATTCGAGAGAAAGACATTGTGTTGGCTGTGGCACGAGAAGCCCGCAAAAAATTGCAAGCCAATGGTTATAAAGTACACATGACTCGAGATGAGGATGTGTTTATCCCGTTGACTGTACGGGTTGCCAAGGCACGAAAACTCAATGCCGATATTTTCATCTCCATTCATGCTGATGCTTTTACATCGCCAGCTGCACGTGGTACGGGTGTTTATGCTTTGAGTACCAAAGGAGCAACCAGCGCGGCAGCAAAATTTTTGGAAGGCACGCAAAACAAGGCAGATGCCATTGGTGGCGTGAAAAGTGTAGGCGACCCATCTATTGATAAAACCTTATTCGATATGGCGCAAACCGCAACGATTAATGACAGCCTTAAACTGGGTAAAGGGGTTTTGGGTGAATTGGGTAAAATTAATAAGTTACACAAGGGTAGTGTGGAACAAGCCAATTTTGCCGTGTTAAAAGCACCTGATATTCCTTCTATTTTGGTGGAAACGGCTTTTATATCTAATCCAGAAGAAGCCAAATTACTATCAAGCACGGCTTTTCGGGTGAAACTGGGTGCAGCCATTGCTGATGGTGTGAAAAAATATTTGGCTGGTGGTGCGACTTTGGCGCAACGCTAATGAATGTGTTTAGATATGATTAAATAAAGCCCTTGTTAATAACAAGGGCTTTATTTTTTAACGATGGTGCAAAATAAAAATAGTGGGGCGTTTTTTTAAGTTGGGTCGTTCTTTGGGCCATTCATGCACGGGTAAACTGATAATGGTTTCACTCGCTAGTGTTAAGTCGCAAGCAATGCAAAAACGCGTACTGGGTTTAAGTGTGGTTAATGCATCTTCTA
>JASLDB010000247.1 GCA_030151665.1 Neisseriaceae bacterium | reverse complement strand
GTGTAATTATCCATCACGTGGTCAACATAGCTGTGCCCATAACTAAATGACAATTCCCCTAACCAATCGGTGATATTTTTTTGTTTGGCTTTAATTGACCATGCATCTCGATCAAATTGACTGCCATCCATGCCACGGTCAGCATAAGCTGCTTTGCCACGACTTCTCTCATAGCTTGCCTCAATCCATGTATCGTCTGTTGGGGTTAATGCTACGCTTAAATTGCCATTGTGCCGTTCATACTCACTGTGAATACGTTGCCCAGCACCATTTTTATAATCATCTGCTTTATTGTAATTGCCATTAAAACGGATTGAACCAAACGCATTGCCTAAAGTAATATCACCCATGACATCGGTGCGACCAGGTTGCCCTGCCAAGACACTAAAATTGCCAGTTGCAGTCGCTTCAGTAAAACGCTTGGGTTCGCGTACAAATTCAATGCTACCTGCCACAACACCAGGACCACGGGTAACAGTTTGTGGTCCTTTGGTCACGACCACATCATCGTATGCTGCTGGGAAAATATACGCAGTGGGTGGATCCATTCGACCTGCACAACCACCAAACACAAATTGGTCATCGGCAGTAATACTCAAACGTGAACCACCCAAACCTCGAAACAACGGATCCCCCGAACTACCACCTTTGCGAATCACACTCATATTGGGAATGGTTTTTAATAAACCCGCACCATCTGTGGCAGGAATAGGCTGAATAGCCGATTTGGGGTTAAGATGAAACTGAATGGGTTTGGTCGGCTTGGTGGCAGTCACCACCACTTCACCCAAATCAACTGTCTCTCCAACATCCGTATTGGCCCACAAGGGCAAAGCGCCCAATAATAATGGCAGCGTTAATAATTTTTTTTGCATAATTGATTCATCCCTTTAATCTCATGGCAATCTGATTACTAATGGTATTTTTATGTAATAACGAAGCGCAGTATGCTAGTGATTCAGGGAGGCGACAATGTGACACATTGTCGCATATGTAAATTATTAATTTAATATCAATTAGATATAAAAAAAGCACACCACATTATGGTGTGCTTTTTTAATCAAAAATAAATTTAGTGAATGTTTTTAGCCACTTCGTCTAATTGTAAATTCAAACTTTGTAAACCACCACCAGACAAATACCACAAGCTAGAATCCAAAGTCACCACTTGCTGTTTTTTCACAGCTTTGATCTTAGAAAAAGCCTTGTCTTGCCAATACTCTTTTGTCAAAGCGGCATTGCCAATGGCAGCACTCCTGTCTACAATAAAAATGACATCAGGGTTGGCTTTTTTCAAAAAGGCAGCATCAACCACCACTCGCTCATCTGTTTCTCTTACATGGGCATTTTTAACCCCAGCCAAGCCAAATACCACACTGGCGTAAGCACTTTTATCTGACAACATTAACTTACCATCATTGTGCAATAACACCAAGGCTTTTTGCTTGGATTGACGGGTTTGGGTTTGAATGTTTTGCAATTTTTGCTCTAATGCTTGCAATTGTCTATTCGCTTCATCCGTTTTTTCTAACTTAGCCGCCACAGTCAAAATATTGCTTTTCACACTGTGCCAATAATTTTTGGCATCAGCACTGTATTTTAGTGTCGGTGCCATGCCATTTAATTCATCATAGTATTGATTGGCTCTACCCGAAATCACGATAAAATCTGGCTTGGCTTGCTTTAAAGCAGCCATGTCTGGCGCTTTTAAACCACCGGCATTAACAATTGTTGCTGATTTAAACACTGGCAATAAATAATTGGGAGCATTGTTAGTAGGTGCTGCGACGATTTTGGGTGCATCACCCAATGCCACCACAGTATCCATCGCACCAAAATCCAAAGCCGCTACTCGCTCCACTGGTTTAGCGGTCACAAAAGCTGCCGACAATGCCAAAATAGACACTAATAGAGCACTTTTTCCCATGCTTGTTTTTCCTTTTGAGTTTGTGAATAATTCAAATAATAAATGATTATAGTTATCATTTCTATTTTAAACAAGCAGCAATCTACTCAATCACTTGATTATTATTTTAACCATGGTTCACTGCTGTACACAATTCAATCAAAAATCCATTGTTATCCAACACATAGGCCACTTCTTGCCCCCATGGCTTATTCACTGGTGCTTCATACAATCGACCGCCTGCAGCCAAAACTTGCGCAATACTTTTCGCCACATCCTCAACCACAAAGCCCAATTCAATGCCAAATGGCATGAGTTGATCTGATGATAACTGAAAGCCTCGAGATAAATGACTATTTGCCAAATCCACATGAGCAAAAGCCAAAGTTGTACCCGCTGTATCCAATTCACCATAATCTGATTCTGGTGTGATAAAACGTGGCTCAAAGCCCAAGGCTGCTTGGTAAAATGCCATGCTTTGGACAACATCTGTTACATATAAAATAGTATAAGCATAAGCCATGTATTCATCCTTAATGATTAATAAAATCCAAACTCATCATGTCACATAATTCCCCTATTTGCCCATAAAAAAACTGCTTATCTAAAAAAGATAAGCAGCAAAGAACCCTTTACATTTAACGCTTGGATCTAGGGTCGATTGGTAATGTACTACAAAACTAGTGGTGCATATTGTGATCGCCATGGTTCATGGTTTGACCTTGCCCATTGTTCACCGTCACTGTAACGGTTTTGGCTGGGGCTTTTTTAAAGGTCAAGGTAATGGGAAATGTTTGCCCCACTTGCAAAGGCTTATCCAAACTCATCAACATAATGTGATAACCACCGGGCTGTAAGCTCGTATTGGCTTTGTTAGGCAAAGGAATACCACCTTTGACTTCCCGCATGCGCATCACGCCTTTATCATTGATATGGGTATGCAATTCAATTTTGTTAGAAATGGGTGAGCTGGCTTTGATTAAAATATCGTCTTGACCTGTAAAGTTGCTCACATCCACAAATACTGCACCCGGTGCATTAGGTGCACTCATTCGGCTCCACGCTTGACCAATATGCATACCAGTGGCTTGTGCAGTTGTAACCGCATGTTGATGTTGCTGTGCATAAATAGAACCCGATACGGCCAATAAAGTGGCTAAAACCAATGCTTTTTTCATATTTTCTCTACTTAAAAATGAATATTGTAATCACGCCACAATGCCACGAACCACAAAATGGCCAAGGTCAACATGGCTAAAAACTGAGCGGCAGAACCCACATCCTTTGCTCGCTTGGCCAAGTCACTCTTGGCCAATGAGGTGTGATCTACTGCGGCTTCAATGCCAGTATTAAATAATTCAACAATCAAGCTAAGCATAGATGCCAAAATCAAAATCATCTTGGTGGTGATGCTAAAACTCAAGAAACACAAAGTAATTAACAATATGCCATTAATCCAGATTAACTGGCGAAATGCAGCTTCAGTTAAGGCCGCTTTCAAACCATCCATGGAATAGCCAAAAGCGTTAATAATGCGTTTAACGCCTGTTTTCCCTTTTGCTTGCTGACCAAAGTTATCCTGTCCTACTTCTTGTTGCTCATCCATACTGAACCTTTACTCAAAATCTATTGTAAGAATTGTTGACCATTTGGGCAATAGAAAAAGGTGCGACACGTTGTCACACCTTTTGTTATGCATTGACAATATGTCGGCATTCTAACGAAGCTTTTCAATTGCATCAACAAATTGTGCCGCCACATCATGCCCTTTTTGCTTGGTGATTTCCTGAAAACCCGTTGGGCTTGTCACATTGACCTCTGTTAGATAGTCACCAATAATATCCAAACCCGCCAAAACAATACCACGGCGTTTTAATTCGGGAGCCAAAGCCTCTGCGATTTCACGGTCACGCTCGCTCAAAGGCTGGGCCACACCACGGCCACCAGCTGCCAAATTGCCACGTGTTTCACCATTTTGTGGTATACGTGCCAAAGCAAAAGGCACAGGCTCACCATCAATGACCAATACCCGTTTATCACCTGCGACAATCTCAGGAATATATTGCTGTGCCATGATGGTTCGTGTATCCAAGTTCATCAGTGTTTCAAGAATAGACCCAATATTTGGATCATCTTCACGCAAACGGAAGATACCCATACCACCCATACCATCCAAAGGCTTAACGATAATATCGCCTTTTTTCCTTAAAAAATCCTTAACATCGGCAGCTTTGGTGGTCACAAGTGTTGGGGCTGTGTATGCTGAAAAATTTAAAATGGCCAGTTTTTCATTAAAATCCCGCATACTTTGACCACTATTGGCTACTTTAGCGCCTTGAGATTCTGCCAAGGTCAATAATTGAGTCGCATACAAATACTGCAAATCAAATGGCGGATCAGTACGCATAATCACGGCATCAAAATCTTTCAATGCCAGTTGATTCGCCTCACCCGTTTCGTACCAAACATCAGCGACTTCGCCCAAAAATTGAACTGAACACGCTTTTGCCACCACCAAACCTTCAACACAAGATAAGTCGTCGCTTAAAGTATGGAATAATGCATGACCACGCTTCGCAAACTCACGCATCATGGCAAACGTGGTGTCTTTATAGGTTTTAAAACCGGACAATGGATCTGCAATAATCAAAATTCTCATGATTTACTTTCTTAGCGCAATGATTTAATCACATTGGTCACAACACCAATGATATGCCACACATCTGCATCTTGTGGCATGAGGACAGGATAATCAGCCAAATGGTTTTCAGCATGCAAACTCATGCCATCTGGTTCAATGTGTAAACGCTTAACGGTGAAGTTATTGTCAACATTGGCAACAACAATGTCTTTATTCTTGGCACGTAAGCTCATGTCAACAATCAATAAATCATCGGGATCAATCCCAGCATCCACCATAGAAATACCACTGGCGCGAATGGCAAAGGTTTGGCTTGGTGAAGCCACCAAATAATCATTCAAATCCAAAGTGGTATCAATGGTGTCTTCAACATAGCTTGGCAAGCCAGCAGCTACTTTGCTTAATGCCAAGTTGATTTGTTTATGGCTATCAGGCGAAC
>JASLDB010000234.1 GCA_030151665.1 Neisseriaceae bacterium | reverse complement strand
CATTTGGTTTACAATCCACCTAAAGTGGCTGGTCTTGATGATGAAACAGGCGAAGCGTTGATTCAACGTGATGATGACCAAGAAGACACCGTGAAAAAACGTTTGGCTGTTTACCATGAGCAAACCGAAGTATTGGTGGATTTCTATGGTAAATTAAGTGCAGGCAATAGTGGCTTACCAAAATACATTAAAGTAGATGGCACACAAGCTGTTGATGTTGTTAAAGACAATGTATTAAATGCATTAAAATAAAATACATTTAAAAACTGCCACTAGTATGTGGCAGTTTTTTTATATTAGAATAGATGCAAATTACAAAAAAGGGATTTGCTCATGCAAAAACTAAGCATTATTAGTGCCTCTTTGTTGGTTGTTTTGGGCTTAACAGGTTGTCAGACCATGCCACAAAATGCCACACCAGACCAAATGGTTCGTTATGGTATGAAAAAATCATTGTTGGTAGACAATCGGTATAATTTTGATAGTAAGCTAGAAGTGGTTGTGGACGTGGCATCCGTGGAAAAAGGTGCTGATGTATTGATTGCCAATGACAAAAAAAGAGCTGAAGCGTGGGCACGTGAATACAGCGAAGAGTCTGAAGCTGAGGATGATGAAACAGATCAATCCGCTAAAAAACGTAGCAAGGCTTACGAAATTATTGAAACACCTGTTGATGATGCTATTTCTGACGCTGCTGCTAGTGAAAATGCCGAAGAAACAACAGAAGAAGAGGGCGATACTTACGATGAATTGTCTGGTCGTGGCTCTTATTTAACCCGTATTTTTGCCTACCCTGTTGCACAAGAATTGACCAAGAAATCCAATTTCACCATGAGCGGTGCTTTGGATTTGCGCAGTGCTAAAATGGAAGTTAATACGGCTTTGAATATTCAAGGCAATGGTTTATTGGTGAGGAGTGAATTGCCTGTGGCCATTGACTTGGGCAAAAAACAGATTATGGCTGCCCCCAATATGTATACGGAAATGCTATTGTCTGCATATTTGACAGACAAAGATGATGCTCGAAAATTGTTAAAAGCAGCCAATAACCGGTATTTGCAGTTGAGCTTGCCTAAGCGCTTAGAAAAAGAATTGGACAAAATTCCACTTCGCACCTTGATGAGAGTTGTGCCAGAAGCTATGGATACAGCTTATGCAGCATTAGACCCTGAGGCATTTGTCAGCCAAGAAATGGATGATTTTGGTCGCCGTATGGGTGCCAAGCATCGTATTAGCGTGGACATGAAAGAAAGCAATGCGGCTTTATTCACGCAAGTATTTACCACTGAAATGGTTCGTTTGCTAAAAGACAAGCAAGATGAAAAGTGGGATGAAAATGTCAGTGATGAAAATTATGCCAAATTTCTGAGCATGATTGATGGCTTTATGAAAGACACTGGCAATACTTTGTTGTCGATGATGTTGCAAAACCCAGCGGGTCAGTTTACCAATAGCACCGATGTGTATTTGTCAGGCGCTGGTCGCATTTTGGGTTATCAGCAAAGTGTGCCGCTAGAAACGGCCAATGGCAATGAAAATGCAATTACTTTGCGTAGCCAAACCAGAATGTATAATTTTGGTCGCCCTCAATTTTTGATTAATCCCAATGCCAATGATGTGTATGATGTGACCCCTATTTTAGAAAAAGAAATAGACAAAATCATGGACAAGGATGGCGAAGAGGCAGAAGAGGCCACTGAAGCTGCAGCAGAAACGGAAGATTTTGACAGCGATATGGTTAGCGAGGTTGCAAAGCCCGACTCTACTGAAGAAGCCAAAACCGATAGCAAATAAACCCAATCAAAACGCCGCTGATGATCAGCGGCGTTTTTTTATGGCGATTGAATCGGTAAATTGGCCGACATCATGTGGTTTAAACGATGACACACATGGCACGTTGCCAACAGCGTGGGGGCGTGTACGGTTTTTTGTTGGCACATGCTATCGAGTAAGTTTGCCAAAATACTCAAGCCCAATTCATGACAGGCTTGTTGCCAAGCCATAAGTTCATTAAGGGTATCTGCACCAAATTGTTGGCGACCTGTTGAAGCTTGGTGGCACAGGATTTGTAAAATACCTTCACATAGGTGTTGTAATGGTGATTTGGTTAAAACAGGGGCATCAATGCGATTTTTGGCTTGCAAAAGTTGGGCAATTTGGCTAATAAAACCTTGTTTAACACGGCGGATTTGATTGTAATCATGTTCAAAATCCAAAGAGACCAATTCAATGTATTGATTATTGTTTTTTTTAATGGCTTGGCAAAAAACAGTAAAGGGTTGTAATAACCATTGTCCATCTTGGTAATGCACTTCGACCATGACAGCAAAAATCTTGGGGCGTCGGTTTAGCAAGGCTTGTAAGTGATCAATTCTCGTCTGCCCATTAGCTTGCCAATTGATTTTTAAAGCCAATAAATCGCCTTCATCATCTTGGACTTGCCAAACCAATTGTTGTTCGATTTCATCCAAATAAACATCTTGGTGATCGCAAATGTGCAAGAGTAAAACCGCAGGCACATCGTCGTTGTCACTTTTTTCGGTCAAGTCTTGTGCCAAGCGCATCCAGTTGGAAAAACCGCATTGCTGGCTAAGTGCTTGGTATTCAGTTAAGTCAAAGCGTTGTTGCAAAATGGCTTTGCTTTCACCATGAAAAGCCAAATTGTCTTCGAATAAACGGGGCTGTTGTAATTCAATGCGGTGGTGCATCAGGCCAGGCACGCTTTGTTGCCACCAGGATAAATATTGACCAATATTGTAGCGGTTAAAACTGCTGTCTGCATCATTGGGTCTGGCTTGGGTGCTTTGGCAAATACTTTGCCCATCCCAAAAATACAAGCTTGCTCCCAATGCACCTGTTTGGCTTTGCCACCAACGATAGCCCAATGGCAAAAGGGATAAACTATCGGTTTGGTATTGGTATTGCCGTTTTTGGTTTTGGCGCAAGGTTTGTAGGTGTTCTGCTGTGGCATGGCGTAGGCTAGTCATGTACGCATACAAGCGCGATAAGGTGGCCAAGACGGTTTCTTCATCCATGCTAAAGTGTTGTTCTGCGAGTAAGGACACTTGACTAGACAATAGGCGCAATAGGCTCGACAGTTTTTGTAAACCTTCTGCACGAGCTGACATATTAAACATTTGCAATTGTTTAGCGCTCATCTTGCTAACGTGTGATAGTCCTTGCTTGAGTAATTCATGTAAAAAGCCTTCAATCAAATCCAAACATTTGATTTCATCATCGCTTAAGGTCGTTAATGACTGAATCTGTGGCAAAGATTTTTCAGGCCATGGCCATTGTTGATTGTGTTGCTGCCAAAAGTGGGCAATGGCTGCCAAGTGAATGGCTTTTTTTTCTTTATTCCCCAGCTCTGAAACCATGCCATTAAAATCAGTGCCTTTGATATACAAGATGGGACTATCCATATCAGGCAGTCGCCATTTGATTTGTTGGGCGGTGCATTCTAGGCTAGGGGGCGATTCGATGAAGTTCTGGGCATACTGGTAAGCCAAGCGAATATTGGCAATGCCACAGCTTTTGTGGATGCTGCTGGCTGATAATGCCAATACTTCTGCCATCAAAGCATCTACTTGTGCTTGCTGATGGCTGGTGTCAGGTTCGCTTTGTATGTGCTCGTTAGGGTTGGCAAGATTGGTATCTTGGCCATTACTCTGTTTGTTATTGCCTTGTTTTTGTACCCACAAGACGGCCGCCAAAATGTGTTTGCAACCACTTAAAGCTGAACATGTGCATTGGGCAGCAGCCAAGCCTTGAGTATTGAGGCTAACGGTTTGGCCATCACTTAATAAGGTGGCGCTGTCAGCTTGATCGGTTACTAAACTGATTTTGTCTGCTTCAAGGTCTTTTTTGGCTCGACGCAATAGCCCTGCATTGGCGTACAGGCTTAATGCATCATCATCATAAGACAGAAATGGGGTTTGCCAACTCATGGTTTTACCTTTTTGTTTAGTGCGTGGCTCATGTTGTGCTTTCGTTATTGCATGGCTTGAGCCAGCCAATCAGCAAAATGCTCAGGGGTTAAGGCCGCCACATTCATGCCTCGATTAGCCAGTTGTTGAGCGGTTTGCATATCATATTGTGGAACGGCATCGTGGTTCAGTGCTGCCAAACCCAATAATTTCACGCGACTTTCATTCATGCGCGCCACAGTGTTGAGTAGTTGGTTGACGGATCCGCCTTCACAAAAATCACTGATTAAGGTGAAAATGGTGCGATGTGGTGTGGTAATCAATTCTTCACAATATTGGGTGGCTTTTGCAATATTGGTACCACCACCCAATTGAACGGTCATCAATATTTCTACTGGGTCATGTGCCATGTGGCTTAAATCAACCACTTGGGTATCAAAGACAATCAGGCGAACTTTCACACTGGGTAATGCTGCCAAGATACTGGCACAAACAGCAGCATACATAATGGAGCTGTCCATGGAGGCGCTTTGGTCGACACACAAAACGACTTCCCATGGCAATTGTTTTCGTTGTCGTGAATTAAAAATGGGATTGGACAAAACCAAACGCTGATTGTCCACATCATAGTTTTTCAGGTTGGCACGGATGGTGGCCAAATAATCAAAGTTTTGGCTACTGGCAATATTGGAGCGGCGAAAACGATTGCGTTGCCCAGAAAAACTATTCATGAATGCTGAGCGGATTTTTTGCAAAATGTCTTGTACCACTTTGTCGATGAGCTCTCGCATGGCTGCTTGCACTTCAGGGTTCAAACGACCACGAAGATTCATGAGCAGCTTGGCGACATTTTGGTTGGGTTCCAATGCCCGAATGGCATCTGGGCTATTGAGCAATGATGTAATTTCATAGCGTTCAATCGCTTGGTTTTGCATGCGCTCAAACGTGCTTTGTGGGAACAGCTTTCGGGTTTGGTTCAGCCAATTAATGGCTTGGTAAGTTGATGGCCCAGACCCTGCTTGTAAAGGACTGCTTTGCTCGTTATCTGATTTTAAACCTCGGCGTTGGTATTCACGGTTATACAAATAATCCAAGGTTTTGTTGAGGCGCAAATCATCTTGTGAAAGTGATGCGCCACCCAAAGAGTTTTTGGCATATTTGCCCAGTGCCAAACGCCAACGGCGCAAATGTTCTTGGGCTTTGTGGTCAAATTGGCTCATGCATTGCCTTTCTTTGAAGGGGAAAGCCAACTGTCTAAGGCATGGTTGGACAATTGCTTTTGCAAGCGGGCATTCAATGCCACGGCTTGCAACATATCGCTTTCTTGGTATTGCCAAGAATAATGCTCAAGGGCTTGATCTGTGGTTTGGTAACGTGTTGCCAATTGTTCTGCCAAGGCGTGGTTTTCTTTTGGGGTGAGTTGGCTTAAGGCAAAGCGCAAGTCAGGCAAAACGGCAATAAACGTTTCTTCATCCCAACTGGCGATTAACTCATCCAAAATATTCAATAAAAATGGCAATTGTGTCATCAGTTCAGGCGCAGTTTGCATCATGCCCAATAAATATTGAATGGCATTTTCGCTGTCAGCACCCAGACCAAAAATTTGTAAGATTTTGGTTTTTAGTTCGGCTTCATCCAAATAGTCATCCAAATAACGCATGGCATCAACTGCGCCCATTAGCAATGGATTGTCAGTCAATTGTGGGCTAATGCGGTTTAATTGCGCATAAAAATCATGTTTCCTCTCTAGTTTGGCTTCGGGTGCCAATTGAAACCATTCACGCATTGACAATAAAGTCGCAAGGTGTTGATTGGCTTCTTTGGCATCTACGATTTGTTCTAGATAGAATAAGGACTGGGTGGCAACGCTGTCCAATAACAATGGCAATGCGTGGTTGTCTTCTAAACCCAAAAACACTTGGCTACGCCAAACATGCAATAAGCGATGTGCACAATCAACCAAAGAGCTCAGTTGGTTATCGGTATCGACATAATGGCTTAAACGCACCATCAAAAAAGGCAGGATATCTTGCATGCCCATCACTGCTGCTTGCAGCAGCATTTTGACGGCAGCACTGGCGCTTTGTCCTTGACCTTGTGTGCTTAAATCGGCTTCACTTTGGCGCAACTTTTTGATGATTAAAGCACTTAAGGACTGTCCTTCTTCGGATAAATCAATCAAGCGTGCTTCGACAATTGGTGTCCAAGCATATTGCCAATCTTCAAATAACAATTCTAAACGCAAACCATGGACAAAATCAGGCCCATCTAATTTATTGGCAAAGCCAACATCCAAGAAACTGAGTTGCTGTAAAAAAGCACTTTTTTCACGGTGATGTGTTTTGCGATAAATATCCAAAGCCGTGCTTTTTGACAAGGTGTCGTCTAATTTAAAACGGAATTTTTCTGCTTGTTGGTACACAGATTGCAACAACGGTGGTGTGCGGGTATTGAGTGGAATGCTACCCAATTGATAACCAGAAAAACTTTGCTGAATGGCTGCCCATAGGCTGTCTTGGACATCATTGATGCTACCTTTGACCAAGCCTGTTTGCAATCCATCCAATAAATCATAGCGACTAGGACCGTGGTGTGATCGCAGTGTTGCCAAACCTTGGGCTTGTTCAATGCTGTTTTTTAAGGCAGTAAAACCCAGTGGTGCATCGGTAAATTTTTGTCGCAATTGCAAAATGACATCGGATACAAAAGGCCAAGCCATGTCTTTTAAATAGGCACTTGTTTGTGGGGTTGGGCTATTGAGCATGGCTTGCCAGCGTTTTTGGTAAAATCGTGGTGCAGGCATTCCCGAAGCGTAACCATTTAAGGCATCTAAGCGATCAAAACTGTAACGAATCAACCAAGATGAATCTTGGGTATCTTGTTTTCGCCATGTTAGCCATTGTTTTTCTTCTTTGGCAGTGGGCGCAGTGTCTTGCCATTGTTCAATCAATGCCAAGGTGTGAAAAGCACCTGTAACCACCAATAATCGAACATCTTTTTGGCTGTGGTAAGCGCGCTTCATGGCCAATAACATGTGTTCTTCGCGTTGACTTGAGCCTTCTTGTGCCAAGACATCGGTCTCATAATCCAAACGAGCCATGCTAGACCAAACCAAGGTGTCTTGAAAAAAATGACGCCAATTGCCCAATTCTGATAATGGGCGCAGTTCAAATAAATGCTCCCATACATCATCGTGATTGCGACAGTGCAATTTATCTGCCAAGGCTTGAATGTATTGGCTATGTGCCAAATAGCGCTCATTTTGTAAACTATTGCCACGAGATGATGTTGCCAAATCTTGAGGGTCTTGTTGCTGCTCTTCTTGCTGACGCTGTGCTGACCATGTTGAGTCAATAAACGAAATATCAGCACCCACCGTTTGTGCCATTTGCATGGCTTGCCATTCGGGTGAGTATTCACAAAACGGGTAAAAAGCAGAAGCCGTTATTTTTTCTGTTTCGCTGCTGTCTTCCTCACCTTCGTCAGTAGCATCATGTCTTGTGATGGTGCATTCGGTTTGGGTCAAAATTGCCACAGGTGGCACCGTGTCAGGGTGCAATAAATCGGG
>JASLDB010000111.1 GCA_030151665.1 Neisseriaceae bacterium | reverse complement strand
AAATCGCCCGATTACCACTTTTTTTGTCTTGTGAGAATGCGATTTGTGTTGTGATTGGCTGTTTATTGGGTGTTTTAAAGATCAATTGTGGTTGTTTTACCCAAGATGATTCATGCTTTTCACTTAAATCAAAGCGCCAAACATTGCCTTGTAAATCACCCGCATAAACGTAATCAACAATATTATCCTGATCCACATCAGCCAATGTCACGTAAGCGATGCCATTGGGGCTATTGGCATTGCCGCTATTGGTTCCAATAAAGCGAAAAGAAGGTTTGCGAGTTTTTTCATCAATTAACATCACATAGATACCCGCTTGACCTGATACGTCTGCACTGCAGTTACCATTGGCAGCATCTTGTTTGCTACACCAACCATTACCAAAAACAGCACCCCATTGACCATTGTGGAAACGGCCAATTTGTGGTGTTCCATAAGTATTGCCAAGATGATTCCAAATGGAAGTTTTATCTGGACTAAATGACCATTCGCCAATCACGCTGTATTTGGCCCGACTTTCATTGACTTCTTTACGAGGGTTATTCTCCCCTGTGGGGTCTGTCACATCCAGTGCAAAAATACTGGCACCACCTGCACCTAAGCCACTAACCAAAATCGTATGCCATTTGTTTTCAAAGAAAACATCACCGACACCTGGTGTGGCATCTTGAAAATAATTGTGGGCATAGGCATTGGCAGAGAAAGTTAAATTATCATTTTGGGTGCTTTGCATTCTTGCCAAAACCGAGGCTGGCATGTAGGCAAATTCTTCACGACCATCATTGGGTTTAGCAGACGATGGCATAAAACGTTTGCCTGTTTCATCATAAGCACCACTTCGGAAGCCATGCAAATAGCCATCGTTGGCACCAACATAAACCATATTCACACGAGAATTGTGTTCACGTTTAAAATCAGCATAGCGTTGACCGCGATTTTCAGCAAAATCACTGTTGCTGTTTCGTTTATCGACCCAATGGGTATCATAAGCAATCGTGTTAGGTGGCCCAACCCAAACTGGCGAAGTATTTACACTGTCACCCAGCATCCCGATTCTTTTTCTAAAATAAGGAACATCGCTCCCGTTTTGTTTCATCTCATCTACACGTGAGCCGCGTAAATAATTCAAATGTCGCTCGCCATCTTTACCACCCCAGCTGAGTATTTTCTGGTGATTGGCATCTAACTCATTCCAACGCAAGGCAACGCCCATTTGTTTAGCAGCAGAGTATGTCAATAATTCTCGGTTACTCTCTTTTTGTGCAGGTACATTTTTTTTATTGGTACTAGAGCAATCACCACCGGTTAAATTGCAACCTGCATCCCAATTGGCCACAGGCTCAACGGCCAGTCCGCCATCTTTTTTGCGCACAATGCTTTGTGCGACCATTTGACCATACCAATATAAGCGATTATACAAAGCCGTATATATTTGAGCGCCATCTGTGTATTCAGCATCGGGCAAGTTGGTATTCGATGTGGCGCCTGTTTCGTTGTTGGGTGTGGCTTTGAAACAAAGTACTTCATGAATATTGTGATCTTGACCTGTTGAACCAGTAAAACCAAAATTTAATTTATCCGGGATAGGGCCATTACTTTTCTGAATATCATGGTCTAAAAGAATAGGCTGTGGGGTGCCACCATTGTAACTTACCCAAAAGCTCAACTTGCCATCAGCGGTTAACTTCAAGCGTGAACTAATGGGAATAGCATTATCACGCTCCTTGGTTTTTGAATACAATGGCATGTCACTGGGTAGGGTTTTAAATGTTAATAGAGGATAACTCAATACAGTTTCTATTTTTTGTGTTGTCTGATTAAAAAACTGTCCTGTTGAACAAACATTTTCAATCTCATCATTTCCCCAAGTATTTTTTGGATATGCCATTTTTAATGCAGATTGATTGATTGATCCTGCGCCACGAATAGCAATACTATTGGGGTTTAGTCCATAATTGGCTCCAGTACCATTGTCCCACTGATTAGTAAAATGACCATAAGCATCAAGGCTAATACCCAAGTAACCGCCATCAATACCATCTCCACGATTAGCAATGTTTGCATTAGGGCAACTGTACCCCATGGACCCGCCAATAGCACCTAAAGTAGGTTTCTTATTGGCATCAATTAATAAAAAAGCCATACCATCAGCACCACTACCACCATAAGCATATGTTGTGAACGATAGTTCAATTCCTTCGGTAGAAGGGAAGGATGTATTGGATACAATACCACCTGCTTGGTATTCACTCGCACTTGTTAAGCGTAAGGCACCTTGTCCACTACTGTCCTTTACCTGCAAACATGCAGGAGGAGATCCTGGGGTGGATGCGTTGCCTAACATCTGATTATTACCAGCAGTTAAACAAGCTGCATTGGGTCTTTTTCCACCACCTGGTAATGGTAAATACCAATTGTTGATGGTCTGGGCTTTGGTAAAGTCTTCATTGACTGTTAATGCAATGGATAAGGGTGTAACAATACTTAGGATGCAAAGGGATAAAACTTTTCGTTTCATCTGTGATAATGGTCTTTTTTGTGAAACAATTTTCATGGCAAGGCCTTTTTTATTTAAATGCCATTAGCATCTAAACTCTCTTAAAATATGTATATTCGAATTTTTATCAAGCGTTATGCTTGTTATTTTATGTCTAGATATTGCATAAACCTTGATTTGACGACTGAATGGTCATTTGGTTCGATAACCGTTTTGCGTATGCTAAATTACTAATTTACATTCTTTTTGATTATAAGAATACAAATTTACAAACATAAAAAAGCCAAAGGCTTTTTCTTGTTGTTATTTTAAAAATTATGTAATATTTATTTTAAATAAATCAAATATGGGATTTTGGTAACTTTACAACACCTGTTGACTGATTCATGATCAATAGAAGAAACCCCAAGATTATGGGGCTTCTTTTATTTGCCTAATTTTGTCAGCCAACTGTTGAATGCCCGCTGTAATTTGATCAGGTTGATGCGCTGCATAGCCAAATAATACAGCTTCTTTTGATAAAGTTTTTCTAGCATAGCGACTCAGCGGTTGCACAGAAAACCCCAAAGCCTGACTGGCAGTGATGACATCAGTCATGTGCC
>JASLDB010000218.1 GCA_030151665.1 Neisseriaceae bacterium | reverse complement strand
CTGATCAAATGCAATTAATCGCTGAATTAAATCCAGATAAATCCCAAATTGAAACTTTATCGATTACCTTACCCTCTCACCTAAATGAGAGTGATCAACAATTGCTTGCCACCACATTATCAACATTTACAGGTGTTTCATACAGCACCTTATTAACCACCCAAAAAGAAGCCATACAAAAAGTTCAACAATCTTCGGAACCAATGTTAAATTTTAAAATCAAGCAAGTTCTTTTTCAACTGAATAAAAGCGATCAACAGCTCACCATCACGGCCAGAAATTCAACACCAAACTGATTGTCATGGTGAGAAATCGCAGAAAAAACGATGGAACACCATGAAATTTATTTCAAAATTCCATGCATTAGAAAGTGCATGGGTGCGTGTGATTATTTTGGCCATTGCGGCTTTTGTATTCAATACCACCGAATTCATCCCTGTCGCTTTATTAAGTGACATTGCTAGTGGCTTCACCATGCCTGTTTCAAGCACAGGCTTGATGATTACCATTTATGCCTGGGTGGTTGCCCTTGCCTCGTTGCCACTGATGTTATTAACCGCAAAGTTTGAACGCAAAAAATTGCTGGTACTGGTGTTTGCAACTTTTATTGTTGGCCACATTATCACCAGTTTATCTTGGCGATTTGAAGTATTGATCCTCGGTCGTGTGATTACGGCATTTAGCCACGCTATTTTTTGGTCCATTACCGCTTCATTGGCTGTTCGTGTTGCCCCAATCGGGAAAAAAATGCAAGCCTTGGGTTTATTGGCCACAGGTACAGCTTTGGCTACGGTTTTAGGCTTACCCATAGGTCGCATTATTGGACAGCTATTGGGCTGGCGCATGACATTTTTTTGTATTGGCATGATTGCTGTTCTCAGTTTAATTGGCATTGTTCGCCTATTGCCCAAGCTGCCAAGTCAAGATGTGGGTAATTTTAAAAGCATTCCCCTATTATTTAAAAAACCTGCCCTACTGGGTATTTTCGCCTTAACTGTCTTAATCATTACTGCTCATTTTGCCGCATACAGTTACATTGAGCCTTTTGCCCAAGAAGTGGTGCATTTATCTACTAGATCCGCCACATTATTGTTATTGCTATTTGGTGTTGCTGGCATTGTCGGCAGCATTATTTTCAGCCGCTTGAGTAGCAAAAACCCAAAAATCTTTTTTACCACGGCCATTGCCATCGTTGCTTTGTGCTTATTACTCCTATTGCCCATAGCCAGTTTGGCCAATGGCTTTATGGTATTGTCTTTTATTTGGGGCACTGCAATTACTTGTGTAGGCTTGATGCTACAAGTCAAGGTATTGGATTTGGCACCTGAAGCCACCGACGTTGCCATGTCGATTTATTCAGGCATTGTGAATATAGGCATTGGTGGTGGTGCTTTGGTTGGTACTATTATTATCGGACAATGGGGTCTACACAATATTGGTTATATCAGTGGCTTTTTAGCCAGCTTGGCCTTTGTACTCAGTGTTTACTTATTTAAAAAATTTCAGGTGGCATTAAGCAATAAAACTGCTTGATTCTATCCACCATTGGTAAAAAAGGGACAGTCATGCTCGGCTGTCCCTTTTTTTATTTTACGATAGTTCCTATTTTCATAACATATATTTAACAAATCTAACAAAAATACTGGCATATATCATTCCATTTTACATTTTAAATAATATTGATAATTAGTATCATTTTTAATAAAATCTCAATCTTCTGTTAATCATCCTGAAGAAAGCTGTTGTGTCACGCTTCTCACCTAACCACCTGCATCAAAACATTGTCTTGGCTTTTTGCCTAGGAAGTGCGATTTTCGTCCATGCCCAGACACCTACTGCAACTGACTCCAATACGACAGATGGCAATGCTGTTTATGAATTGCCCACAGTCAATGTCATTGGTCAACGCAATAACCACAAGTCTGTTGGTAAAACCATTTTTCGCCAAGAAAACCTAGATAATATCCAAGCCAATAACATTGCCAGTGTTTTGGACAAAATGCCTGGTGTTGCCATGGCAGGCTCACCTCGCCCAGGTGGACAAAACATTAATATTTGGGGCATGGGCAAAAGTGTTGATGTGCCCATTACCGTTGATGGTGCATTAAAAACATTTGACCGCTATCGCCAAGGCTCAGTATTCATTGAACCTGACTTAATTAAGCGTGTAACCGTCGAAAAAGGTGCGCACGAAGCGAGCATGGGCAATGGCGGTTTTGGTGGCAATGTACAACTGGATACAAAAGATGCACAAGATTTTTTAGAAAACGATGAAAATCTGGGTGGTTTGGTCAAATACACCCGTCACAGTAATAACCACCAAAATACCTATTCTGTAGCCTTGTTTGGTCAAACAGGTAATCAGGTATTTGATTGGTTGCTGTATGCCACTCGTCGTGATGCAGGCAATATCAAACGCCCAGATGGTAGCCGCTTTTTATTCTCAGAATACAAGCAAGACAGTTATCTATTAAAGGGCAATATTCGCCCCAATGATGAGCACAAAATCACTTGGTCACTGATGGACAGTGGTCACAAGGGTTGGGAGCCTGTTGCCTCTATGCGTGATGAGATGAATCGTCCCAGTGATGCCGAAATCAAAAAATACGGCTTAGATGAAGCATGGCGTCGTAAACTGGTTTACCGCGATCAACAAGACAAAAGCGCCAGTTTGGCTTATGAATACACGCCTTTGGATAACGAACTCATTGATTTACACATGCGCATGACGTATTCACAAACCAAACAACATGACCTGCGCCCGGATTCTGCTAGTAACGTCTTTGGTAGCTTATTGGGCAATGAAAATTGGATTCGCTACCGCAATACCAATATTGATATTCATAATACCAGTACTTTTAACACCAAAGAGATTGAACATGCTTTAAAAGTTGGTCTTCAACACAGGCAAATGAAACAAGATATTTGGATGTTTGATCGCAGTAAAGCGAAAAAAGCAGACTATAATTTTGGTTATTATGAACCACCTTCCATGCCCAATGGCACACAAAAAACCCAAAGTGCATTTATTGAAGACGCCATGACGCTAGGCAACTGGACGGTAACACCATCTTTGCGTTATGACCATGTGACCAATGAAGGCAATGGCAATATTCTAAAAGAATATTACCAAAACAATCACCCCAAATACATGCAAGACTACCAAGCCAAAAGCTATGCTGGTTTCTCACCTCGAGTAAGTGTTTACTGGCGCATGACACCCAATATTGCATGGTTTGCTAATTATGCTAGAACATGGCGAGCGCCAACGATTGATGAGCAATACACCGTTCAAGCCACTCGCGTGGGCAGCAGCCCAATTGCTGTGACTGGTACCAGCCGACAATTAAGCGCGGAAAAAATGCATGCTTGGCGCTTTGGCAATGTGATGGATTTTGACAATCTATTGAGCTCGGATGATCACTTGCAAGTACGGAGTACATTCTTTTACAACCGTGGCAAAGACGAAATTTTCCGTAACCAAGGCACCCGTTGCGCTGAGCAAGCACAAAATAGCAGCGCCAATTGTGGAGAACACTTTAATAACTATCGCAATGTTGGTAACTACACCATTAAAGGATTTGAATTAGAATCGTTCTACAACAGTACCTATGTGTTTGCAGGACTGTCACTATCCACCATGAAAGGCATGCGCGACCATTCGCCATTAGACCCTTGGTACCCCAGCAAAACATGGTATGTATCCATTCCACCTCGCAAAGCCACAGCCACATTGGGCTTCAATGTCCCACAGTGGCACTTTAGCATGGGTTGGCGTGGTGATTTTGTCCGCCGCCAAGACAGACAACCTTCTAACCAAGACAGCCGCATGGACTTTTGGCAACTGCCTGCCACATCTGGTTATGCTCTACACAGCGTATTTGCTTCGTGGGAACCCAAACATGGCAAAGGCAAAACCAAAGTCAATTTAAATATCGATAACCTATTCAATAAGGACTATGCCGCTTATCTTGGCGAAAAAGTCACGGGAACAGGTCGTGATATTCGCATCAGTTTGTCACACCAATTCTAAATACCCCAATAAAAACAGCGAAGCTTCGAAGCTTCGCTGCTTTGTTATGCCGCCTATTTCTTTAGAACAAGCCTGTTAAACTTTCAGATGTGTTAATAAAGATATTTTTCTTTTGGGTGTACGCTTCCAAAATCATTTTATGTGTTTCACGACCAATGCCTGATTTTTTGTAACCACCAAATGGTGCATGGGCTGGCAATTGGTTATAACAGTTTACCCACATACGACCTGTACGAACTGCTTTAGCAACACGCAAGGCACAGTTAATGTCACGCGACCACACTGCACCACCCAAGCCAAATTCACTGTTATTGGCAATGGCAATGGCTTCTTCTTCAGTATCAAATGGAATCACGGCCAACACGGGACCAAACACTTCTTGGCAAGAAATGCGCATATCCGGTTTGCAATCAGCGATAATGGTTGGTTTAATAAATGCACCTGTTTCGCCAGAACGCTCACCACCCGTTAACAAGCGAGCACCATCTTCTTTGGCAATATCCACAAATGCCAAGATTTTTTTCATTTGTGCTTCGCTCACTTGCGTGCCCATTTGGGTTTCTGGGTTCAATGGATCACCCACACGAACCGATTCAAATTTGGCTTTTAATTGCACCAAAAATTCATCGTAAATGCCACGTTGAACCAATAAACGAGAACCAGCACAACATACTTGACCTTGGTTAAACAAAATACCAATAGCAGCACCTTCTACCGCTTTGTCAATTTGTGCATTGGCAAACACGATATTGGCAGATTTACCACCCAACTCCAAAGTCGCTGGAATCAATTTTTCAGCAGCAGCACGGGCCACGCTGTAACCCACATCAGTTGAGCCTGTAAATGCCAATTTGCTGAATCCTTCATGATCCAACATAAACTGACCAGCACGAGAACCTGAACCAGTCAGAATGTTCACCACACCAGCTGGCAAGCATTCATTTAAAATACGGCCAAACTCAATTAAAGAAATTGATGTTTCTTTGGATGGTTTAATCACGATACAGTTACCCGCAGCCAATGCTGGAGCAATTTTCCATGCACCCATCAAAAAGGGGAAGTTCCACGGAATAATTTGACCCACCACACCGATAGGCTCACTTAACACCAAGCTCAATGTGTCTTTATCAATCACATCAGCTTCATCACTGTGGGCACGAATCACACCCGCAAAATAACGGAAATGGTCAACTGCTGCTGGAATATCCACATTCATGGTTTCACGAATCGGTTTACCATTGTCCAAAGTTTCCAAAGTAGCAAAACGCTCGGTTTCGGCTTCTAATTTATCGGCAATTTTTAATAAAACAGCAGAGCGCTCAGCAGGCGATGTTTGACTCCATGTTTCAAATGCCGCCCAAGCACTTTTCACCGCCAAATCCACGTCTTTTTGACTGGCTTCAGCTAAAATACTTAATTTTTCACCTGTTGCAGGGTTATGGCTTTCAAATGTGTTACCAGATTCACTGGCTTGAAACTGTCCATTAATCAATAATTGGTACTGTCCATGTGGACGTAAGTTCTCAGCAATGTCTTTTAACAATTTCATAACAACCTTTCTCATTAATATGTATATTAACCCAACGGTTGTTATTTATCCTACGCTAAACAATTTTTTTTGCAAGCCAAAATTTAACCAAAAATAAAGCGATAAATAATTAATATCCATATGATTAATTTATTGCATTGCAACAAATTAAATGCCAAAACCATTATCCACCCTGATCATTAGACCTCACAGCTTTAAAGAACCAAATTCAACTTATTTAACTTATTAATAAATAAAGCACACCACGCCATTTACTTTGATTGATAAATCAGTCTAATATCAATATTTCACCACCGACTAAAGCCACCATGTACACCCTTTATATCGCCAATAAAAACCACTCTTCTTGGTCACTTCGCCCTTGGGTTTTATTAAAAACTTTGGCCATCCCATTTCATGAGCAGCTAGAAAGCTTTGTGAATGGCGCCAGCAGCATTGACAAATTTAAATCATTTTCACCAACAGGACTGGTTCCTTGCCTAGTAGATGATCAACACACTGTTTGGGATTCCTTGGCCATTACTGAGTACATTGCCGAAGATTACCCACAGGTTTGGCCACACGATAAAAAAGCCCGTGCTTGGGCAAGAAGTGCCAGTGCTGAAATGCATTCAGGCTTTAGCACATTGCGAAATATTTGTGACATGAACTGCAAAGCCATTCGCCCCACACCGACCATGAATACATCATTAGAAAAAGAATTGGTTCGCTTGGATAATTTATGGCAACAAGGTTTGAAGCAATTTGGCGGGCCGTTCTTGGCTGGCAGTACCTTTACCGCTGTGGATGCATTTTATGCACCCATTGTTTTTCGTGCCAAAACCTATCAATTAAATCTATTCTCAGCAGCTAGTCAGGCATGGCTAAACCACATGTGGGCATTACCTGCCATGCAAGAATGGTTCATTGCAGCCCAACAAGAAGCCGATATCGAGCACTAATTATTGTCAATACATGCCTTTTACTATTGACCACGGTTCGATTGAAACCAAAAATAAAAAAGCCTGCTGACTCATCAGAAGGCTTTTTATTCAATACTACTGTCTAGTCAATATCCTTAGGTATGCAATCCTGCCAAAGACATTAACCAGCGAAAACCATAAGCGACTGTAGCCAAAGCCAAGACACTCAAACAATAAATCAGTGCCATCCAAGCCAATGGTTTGCATTTCTGAATCATCATGGTTTTCTCCATTTTAGTGATAGCCTTCATGTTCTGACACCTTGCCACGGAACACAAAATAGCTCCACATGGTATACATTAAAATAATGGGGATAATCGCCAAGGTTCCAATTAACATAAAAATCTGTGATTGAATCGGCGCAGCAGCTTGCCACATACTCACATTCGGCGGAATGATATTGGGCCAAATACTAATACCCAAACCGGTATAACCCAAAAACACCAAGCCTAAAGTCAAAATAAACGGGGCATAATGGGCTTCATTTTGAATGGCTTTGAACATCCACACACTGAAAATAGCCACCAAAATAGGCACAGGCAAGAAAAAATACAAATTGGGCAAACTAAACCAACGGCTGGCAATTTGCTCACTTAATAATGGCGTCCAAATACTCAAAATAGCCAAAATAGCCAACAATACCAATAAAATGGGTTTGGTTACACGGTGCAATAACGCTTGCAATTCGTGCTCGGTTTTCATAATCAACCATGTACAGCCTAATAATGCATAAGCTGCCACCAAACCCAAGCCACAAAATAAGCTAAACGGTGTTAACCAATCCAAACTCGTGCCAATAAAATGGCGACCTTCAACGTTAATGCCTTGAATCAATGCGCCAACAGCAATACCTTGGGTAAAAGTAGCAACAATAGACCCAATAATAAACGCCTTGTCCCAAAAATCACGATGACCAGTAGATGCTTTGAAACGAAACTCAAATGCCACACCACGAAAAATCAACGCCACTAACATCAAAATTAACGGAATACTCAATGCCTCCAAAACAATGGCATATGCCATGGGAAAAGCACCAAACAATGCTGCCCCCCCCAAAACCAACCACGTTTCATTGCCATCCCATACAGGTGCCACTGTGTTGACCATAATGTCACGCTCGGTTTTGTTCTTGGTCAATGGCATCAAAATACCAATACCCAAATCAAAACCATCCATCACCACATACATCAAGGTCGCAAAAATAATAATGGCGAACCACAACAGTGTTAAATCGATACCCATGCTTTATTCCCCTTTTTCGCTGGCAGTGACATCTTGGTTAACCGCAGACAATGGTCTAGCAGCACGGGCGGCATCATCAGGCATATCTGCTGACAATAGCGCATCATCAGGACCTTTCTTAATCAAGCGCATCATGTAGTAGTAACCAAAACCAAACACCGATGAATACACGATAAAAAATGCCGCCAAACTCACACTCATAAAGAGCACAGAGTGACCTGAAACGGCATCTGCTGTACGTTGTAAGCCATAAACCACCCAAGGTTGGCGGCCCACTTCAGTGGTAAACCAACCTGCCAAAATAGCAATCAAACCAGCAGGGCCCATTAACAAAACAAATTTTAAAAATAAACGATTGCTAAATAAACGATCTCGCTTATGCAAAACAGCACCCAAGATACCCAATAAAATCATCAAACCACCCAAACCAGCCATGATTCTAAATGACCAAAAAACGATGGTTGAATTGGGTCTATCTTCTTTGGGGAATTCTTTTAAAGCAGGAACTTGCTTGTCTAAACTGTGCGTCAAAATCAAGCTACCTAATTTGGGAATTTCCAACTTGTATTTGGTTTCTTCAGCTTGCATGTCTGGTAAACCAAACAAAATTAACGGTGTGGCTTCATTGTCCACATTTTCCCAATGCCCTTCAATCGCCGCAATTTTGGCAGGTTGGTGTTCCAAAGTGTTTAAACCATGCATATCACCCACCAAAGCCTGAATCGGTGCGGTAATCAATGTCATGTAAACACCCATGGTCAACATTTTTTTAATCGCATCGGATTGATTGCCTTTTAACAAATGCCAAGCTGCAGAAGCGCTAACAAACAATGCACTGGATAAAAATGCCGCAATTGTCATGTGCATTAAACGGTATGGAAACGATGGGTTAAAAACCACTTTGAACCAATCCACTGGTACAACAATGCCATTTTCAATGGCAAAACCTTGCGGCGTTTGCATCCAACTATTGGAGGACAAAATCCAAAATGTTGAAATCAAAGTGCCCAATGCCACCATACATGTGGCAAAAAAATGCAAACGTGGACCGACTTTGTTCCAACCAAATAACATGACACCCAAAAAGCCAGCTTCCAAGAAAAAAGCAGTCAAGACTTCATAAGTCAACAATGGGCCCGTAATGCTACCTGCGAACGCCGAAAACCCGCTCCAATTGGTGCCAAATTGATAGGCCATGACCAAACCGGACACCACACCCATACCAAAGTTAACTGCAAAAATCTTCGACCAAAATAAATACAAGGATTTGTAAACAGGGTTCTTGGTTTTGATGTACAACCCTTCTAAAACAGCCAAATAACTGGCCAAGCCAATGGTAATGGCGGGAAAGATAATGTGAAACGAAACGGTAAAGGCAAACTGTATTCGAGCCAGAACCGATGCATCAAGCGTCAGCATAAATATTCCTCTGATGTGGTGATATTGCTCAGGTAGTGTTGATTATTTTTTTGATATAAATCAACACCAACATTATTCAGTAGCCTTGCCTTGCCCTCAATGCGACAAATTGTCGCACCACTGAAATCATTCACTTTTTTTGCCAAGGTTTACAATAGGTTTATAATTAAAAAACATAAAGTCTCTTCATTTGCTTTGCCCTTGGCATTAGTGTGTTTCGCTTACCACACCCTGGATCAAACCAAAAAATCAATCAAAGATGATGACCTCGACCATGTCAAATGCAGCCTAGTCAATACATCCCTAACACCAGGCGCCCATACAAACTCACCATGTTTAATCTTGATGGCAAGGCCATACACGCCAAACAAAATACGCTACTTGCTTGCCACATGAAGCCTTGTCTCGTATAGTGACGGCATTATTTCCTGAAAATCAAGCTGCTGCTGCAGGAAAAACGAACTTCCTTTCAAAAAAAGGAAGCGATTATTTATTCGTTTTTCAAGGTGGCACCATGTCTACTTTTTTACGTTTACAAAAACGTTTTGCACGATTGGGCATTCATATCCAATATGCCAATCAAACCTACCATTTACAAAAAAAACATTGCCAAGCGCAAATTCTCTTACCCAAAGACTTACCTTTGGAAGAAAAAGCTGTCTTGCAATTACTCGACTTTGCCAGTGTGAGTGTACCAACACACAGCGCCCATGTTTGTGCCGCCAAGGCCACACCAGACTTTCACCCTGGCAATCCTGTGCCAGTTGGAAGCATTGTTGCCACCACAAGCAATATGGTGATTCCTTCTGCCATTGGTACTGATATTAATTGTGGCATGCGCTTAATTAATACCCACATGAGTGTGGATGAAGTTGCACCACAGATTGAAGATTTAAAAACAGCCTTAAAAGCCGTTTTATTAGAAGATAAACGCGACATTCCCATGAACAAAGTTGCTTTCCAAGCCTTGTTTGACCAAGGTTTGGCGCAATGCCTTACAGCCTTACCAAAACAAGGCTTGTGGGCTAATATGGATACCTCTCGCGCATTATCTGAACTCGATTGCATTTTGCACCAAGACACGATTCAATCCCAT
>JASLDB010000206.1 GCA_030151665.1 Neisseriaceae bacterium | reverse complement strand
CAAGCCAATGGGGCTGCCACCATAAGTACCACCCAAACCACCGGGATTAGGTGCATCCAAAATTTCGGCTTTACCAACAATGCCAGAAATGGGGAAGCCACCTGCCATGGATTTGGCCATGGTGATTAAATCAGGTTTAACACCCGTGTGTTCAGCAGCAAATAATTTACCGGTACGGGCAAATCCACTTTGCACTTCATCAAAAATCAATACGATGCCATGTTCATCACAGATTTCACGTAAGCCTTGTAGGAAATCAAAAGGGGTAACATTAAAACCACCTTCGCCTTGAATCACTTCAATAATGATGGCGGCAACTTCAGTAGGGGCAATGTCCACTTTAAAAATTTTACGCAGACCTTCTAAGGCTTCTTCGGTGCTCACCCCGTGTAATTCATTGGGATAGGGAGCATGCAAAACATCAGCAGGGAATGGACCAAAGCCAAATTTATAAGGCAATACTTTACCAGTCAAACCCAAGGTAAAGTTGGTGCGACCATGAAATGCGCCTTGAAAGGCAATCACGCCACGGCGTTTGGTGTGCATACGTGCCATTTTAATAGCATTTTCTACGGCTTCTGCGCCAGTGGTCACAAACATAGTTTTGGCCGTGCCAGCAACAGGTGCACGTTGGTTAATTTTTTCTGCAACCGTGGTATAAAGTTCGTATGGTACAACGTGATAACAAGTGTGGCTGAATTGATTTAATTGTTCAGCAACAGCTGCTTGTACTTTTGGGTGCAAATGACCTGTATTCAGTACACCGATGCCACCAGCAAAGTCAATGTAGCGATTGCCCTTGGTGTCCCAGATTTCAGCATTTTTGGCTTTTTCAACATAAAAATCACACATTACACCCACGCCACGAGAGGTGGCGGCTTGACGACGTTCGGTTATTGTAGACATGGTTTCTCCTTAGAATGATACCAAATAGATGATAGAAATATTGTTATGGTCATTACGCTAAACCTTTCGCCAGATTCTGTCAATAGATATCGAAACAATAGTTTCGTCTAGTGAAACATTTATTTGTCTACTGGATATCTATTAATCTGGCTAATGCGATTATTTGAGTGGGTATTTTGGGGATTCATACACGAAATAAGCGATGCGGGTAAAACTGGATTTTAAAATATAAAAAACCGCTTATGATAGTTAAGCGGTTTTTTTGTAATTGATGTCAACCTTAACGGCCGCTGAATCGAATACCAGAAGGTTCTTCTTGATTATTCTTGGCTTGATTGGGCAAGGTTTGTTGAAATTGTTTTTTCGCTGCTTGGAAAACATGTTGTCTGCGACGATGTTGCATAATTATTTCCTTTTTTATTTGTTTTGTTTTTAAAACTTGTTAAGCATAACCAAACATTGTGACAAAAGTATGGCATTTCAAGTTTATCCACTATTTTTTATAAACCTTTTTTGAAAGGTTTATAGAGTTTAAGCACAAAGTAACTGGATTGGCAATATTTTTTTCTTGTCGTAGATTATTGACAAAAGCAAAGGAAAGCTCACTCTCTTGATGGGTCTTTTTGGATAACATGTTAAAATGCCATCATAATGATACGGGTCAAGGATGGAGCTTACATGAAGCAAAAAGTATTGGTTTGGGATTTGCCAACAAGAATTTTTCACTGGTCATTGGTGGTGCTTTTGCCATTTATGTGGTTTAGTGCAGACAAAGGTGGTGATTGGCTGGTATGGCATTTGCGTGCTGGTTTATTGGTGTTGGGTTTGTTGATTTTTCGGGTCATGTGGGGTTTTGTGGGCAGCGATACTTCACGTTTTGCTCAGTTTATTCGAGGACCACAGGCCGTTAAAGCCTATATGCAAGGTCGCGTATTGGAAAATCAACAACCAGGTCACAATCCATTGGGTGCACTGATGGTGGTGGGTTTGTTATCTGCTTTGTCGGTGCAGGTTTTGACGGGTTTGTTTAGTACAGATGAAAACACCTTTACGACACATGGCTATTTGAGTGGTTTGGTGGGCAGTGCAAGCAGTGCCTTTCGATCTTTTCACATTCAGTTTTTTTGGGCTTTGATCGCTTTAATTGCTGTGCACATTTTGGTTGTGGTGGCATACAAGCTGATTAAGAAAAAAGATTTTATTACACCCATGATTACTGGTTTCAAATCGTTAGAAGCACCATTACCAGTTTTGCGTTTCACGTCTTGGCGCATTGCCATTATGGCGATTTTGGCAGTGGTAGTGGTATTGGTGGTTGTGGCCAATATTGCTTAATGTTTGATGATATGGTGTTAAAAAACCGCTTAATTTGGTGTTAAGCGGTTTTTTTTATGGGGGTGTGCTTGCCTTAGAAAAAGGCATATTTCACATACAATACCATGATGGTTAAGCCCATAACCAAGGCGCAGCCTATCTTGGTAATCATGCCAATGATAAAACCGATAAAAGTGCCAATGCCGACTTTGCCTGCTTTGAGTAAATCTTTAATCGCCAGCCATTCGCCGATAGCAGCGCCCAATAACGGGCCTAAAAATAAACCCAAAAGCCCCATAAAAGCACCAATAATGCCACCGATCAAGCTGCCCCAAACAGCTTGTTTACTCGCACCTGTGTATTTGGCACCTAACATGCCCGCAACAAAATCCAAGGCTGTGCCAAAAACCGCAAGCAAGGCAAAGGCAATGATCACATAGCCATTAATCACTTGGTAGTCTTGTGCGTAGGCCAACAACCATGCACCACCAAACATGAGTGGCAAGCCGGGCAAGGCTGGATAAATGGTGCCCAATAAGCCCACAAACAATACAATCAGGGCAATTAAAATTAAAATGGTGGTCATGTTTTGTGTGAATCCTTATGGGGTTTGTTGGTAATTGGTGGTAGTCTTATAGGTAATATTGCCACATGGGTGGTTTAAGATACTATAAGAATTCCCAAGAGGACAAGACATGAAAACAGAATTTCCCAGTATTGCTGATTTAATTGGTCAAACACCTGTTGTGGCTTTGCAGCGCTTGGTGCCAATGTCAGCAGGACAGGTTTTGTTAAAGCTAGAAGGCAATAACCCCGCCGGCAGTGTCAAAGACAGACCTGCATTTAACATGATTATTGCAGCACAAGAGCGTGGTGAGATTCAAGTGGGGGACACCATTATTGAACCGACTAGCGGCAATACGGGTATTGGTTTGGCAATGGCAGCGGCTGTTTTGGGCTATAAAATGGTGTTGGTTATGCCAGAAAATTCCAGTATTGAGCGTGTGCATGCCATGCAAGCTTATGGTGCGAAAGTGGTTTTAACTGCCAAGGCATTGTCGATGCCTGGTGCCATTGATGAAGCCAAAAGAATGGTAGCAGCAGGGCAAGGTGTTATTCTGAATCAATTTGGCAATCCGGATAATCCAGATGCTCATTTTAAAAGCACTGGCCCAGAAATTTGGCAACAAACACACGGTAAAATTACCCATTTTGTTTCCAGTATGGGCACAACAGGAACCATTATGGGGGTATCACGTTATTTGAAATCACAAAATCCTGCGATTCAAATTGTTGGTGTACAACCAGAAGAAGGCAGCCAAATACCCGGTATTCGCAAGTGGGAAGCTGAGTATTTGCCCAGTATTTGTGATTATTCACGCATTGATGAATTGCGTTTGGTCAGTCAACAGCGCGCCGAAGATGTTACACGTAAATTGGCCAAAGAAGAGGGTGTTTTGGCGGGAATTTCCAGTGGCGGTGCTTTGGCAGTGGCTTTGGATATTGCCAATGAAAATTCAGATGCTTTGGTGGTGTCTATCGTGTGTGATCGTGGAGATCGCTATTTATCGACAGGTATTTTTGCAGATTAATGGTCATGGATGAAAAAAGGTGCTGTCTTGTGATAGCACCTTTTTTGTTTTGGTCGATGTTTAAGCGGTTAAGCCAGACAATACCTTGAAATAGTCAGGGAAGGTTTTGCCAACACATTCAGGCTCATTGATGATAATGGGCGTGCCCAATAAACTGACCAAAGAAAAACACATGGCCATGCGATGATCATCATAAGTGTCAATGCGAACATTGCGAGTCAATGATTTGGTTTTGTGAATTTGAATAAAGTCCTCGCCTTCAATCACTTGAACGCCTAGTTTGCCCAGCTCTGTTGCCATGGCATGTAGGCGATCGGTTTCTTTAACACGCCAGCTAGCAATATTGCGAATGGTACAAGGCTTGTCTGTTGCAAGGGCAACAATGGCCAATGTCATGGCAGCATCAGGTATGTGGTTGGCATCAATGTCAAAAGGCAATACTTTTTGTTCTGGTGCGCGTGAGGCTTCAATAAAATTGTCACCCCATACAATCGTGGCACCCATGGTTTCAAGAGCATGAGCAAATGCCACGTCACCTTGGATGCTGTGTTTACCCACGCCAGTTACCCTGACTTTGCGACCCGACAATAAGCCTGCTGCCAAGAAGTAAGAGGCACTTGATGCATCGCCTTCAACATGAATGGTTGCAGGGGCATGGTAATGGGCGCTAGCAGGCAGTTGAAATGACTGGTATTGGTTGTTGGTTACAGCCACACCAAATTGCGCCAATAAATTCAACGTAATATCAATATAAGGCTTGGAGATTAAATCACCATCAACGTGGATGGTATAAGCCTCACCTGTTAAGGGCAATGCCATGAGTAAGGCAGTCAAAAACTGACTGGAAACATTGCCTTTAACAGAAAGAGAGTGACAGCCATTGTTGGTAAATGGGCTAATTTTTAAAGGCGGATAGCCAGTTTGACCCAAGTATTCAACCTGAGCACCCGCCAAGCGCAAGGCATCCACCAAATCACCAATGGGTCGCTCATGCATGCGTTCAACACCAGACAATTGATAATGCCCTTGCATTAAAGCCAAAGCAGCTGTCAATGGGCGAAATGCTGTACCTGCATTGCCTAAAAATAAATCTGCTTGGGTTTGGGCAAATTTTCCTGCATTGCCTTGAATCGCAATATTATTTGCTTGGGTGTCGTTAATGACAATCCCTAATTTCTTTAAAGCTTCTAACATGTAATGTGTGTCATCAGAAGCCAATAAATCTTGGACGTGACAAGCATTGTCAGACAAAGCGGCTAGCAGCAAGGTGCGATTGCTAATGCTTTTTGAGCCAGGCAATGCCACTTGGCAGTCTTTTAAGGTAAGAGCGGGTAAAAAAATAAAATTTTTCATGAATTTCTCAGCGGTAAACGCTTGTTGCTAGTTTGGGCAACATGCTTGTTATTTTATCGCTTGCCAAGGCAAGCTTGCCTGTCGTCGCTTGATGATACTAGAGCTTTCGCTAGAAGATAAGGTTACAATGCTGACTTTCGCCATCATAACCGAATGATAAGGACGTTTTTATGACAACACGGCAAAATGTCATTGCACTGGATGGCCCAAGTGCTTCTGGTAAAGGTACCATCGCTGCCAAGGTCGCTGCGCAATTGGGTATGGACTATTTGGATTCAGGTGCATTATACCGTTTAACGGCTTTGTATGCTCAGCAAGAATCTGTGGATTGGCATGATGATGCGAAGGTGGCTGCATTGGCCAGTGCCTTACCTGCTAAATTTAAGAATGGTTTAATTTATTTAATGGATCAAGATGTCACTGATGCCATACGCCAAGAAGAAATTGGCATGGGGGCATCAGCCGTTGCGAAATTGCCACAAGTTCGGGCTGCACTCTTGCAGCGCCAACGAGATTTTTTATTGGATAATGGTTTGGTTGCCGATGGCCGTGACATGGGCTCTGTGGTGTTTCCTCAGGCTAGATTGAAAATTTTCTTAACAGCAACAAGCCATGAGAGAGCTCGAAGACGTGCTTTGCAATTGGGTATTGATTTAAATAGCCCTGCTTTTTTACAAATTGTTGCAGACATCGAGGCACGTGATGAAGCAGATCGAAATCGTGCAGTCGCCCCATTAAGACATGAGGCGGATGCTTATTTGTTGGATACCACTGATTTAACAATAGAAAAAACGGTAGAAAAAGTTCTCGCTTGGTATCAACAAAGTTAAAAAGTATGTATAATTAATGGCTTCTGGATTTTTTTGGTGGTATTGCTGATAAATCAATGGCTTGCATTTTGCGGGCGGTTGAAGCATAGCCACCCATCTACTTGGTAAACCAAGATACCAAGTATTGACTAACTTAACCTTGCACCTTCTTGGTGGTGTGTCCCGAGATATATACATGAGTATGGAAAATTTTGCCCAACTACTTGAAGAAAGCTTTGCATTACAAGAAATGGGCGTTGGTGAGATTATCACCGCTGAAGTTGTTGCAATCGATAACAACTTTGTTACCGTCAATGCTGGTTTGAAATCAGAGTCTTTGATTGATGCTAACGAATTCAAGAATGGTACAGGCGAAGTTGAAGTTAAAGTAGGCGACTTTGTAACCGTTTCTATCGAGTCTGTTGAAAATGGCTTCGGTGAAACCAAACTTTCACGTGAAAAAGCAAAACGTGCAGCTGACTGGGTGACTTTAGAAGAAGCCATGGAAAGCGGCGAAATCTTGTCTGGCACAATCAATGGTAAAGTAAAAGGTGGTTTGACTGTTATGATTAACAGCATCCGTGCTTTCTTGCCAGGTTCTTTGGTTGATACTCGTCCAGTTAAAGATACTACGCCTTACGAAGGCAAAGAAATTGAGTTCAAAGTAATTAAATTGGACAAAAAACGCAATAACGTAGTGGTATCTCGCCGCGCGGTATTGGAAGCGACTTTGGGCGAAGAGCGCAAAGCATTGCTTGAAACCTTGCAAGAAGGTATCGTTATCAAAGGTATCGTTAAAAATATCACTGATTACGGTGCATTCGTTGATTTGGGCGGCATTGATGGCTTGTTGCACATCACTGACTTGGCTTGGCGTCGTGTTAAACACCCAAGCGAAGTATTGGAAGTGGGTCAAGAAGTTGAAGCCAAAGTATTGAAATTTGATCAAGACAAATGCCGTGTATCTTTGGGCTTGAAACAATTGGGTGAAGATCCTTGGCATGGCCTAAGCCGTCGTTACCCACAAAGCACTCGCATGTTC
>JASLDB010000193.1 GCA_030151665.1 Neisseriaceae bacterium | reverse complement strand
AAAGCCAGCAAAGCTGGCTTGTGGTTTGATAGTGGTGTTGTTTTGGATTTTTATTAAGCCGTTGCCCCAAAAATAGGGACTGGTTCAGTAAAAAATCTTGATATTGTACAGTTAATCAAATAACATGATTTATTGTATTTGGTTTGCAACCATGGGTAAGATGAATTTTTTGCTAAATGGTTTCATTTAAGAATGAATTAAGCCATATAAGGCTCCTCAGGTAGCCAAGAGTCATCTGCCCAAATTTCTTCTAGTATTTGGTTAATATTTTCTTTTTCTTGACTATTTTTTGTGCCAGAAATAACCAATGATGAGGACGAACTATAAGCGACACGCAAATTAAATTCGTCATATTGTTTTTGCATGCGTTTATTAATCTGTGCACTGAGTGCATCCATGATGGCTAGATCAGGCTTGGTTTTGGCATTTTTATCAAATAAAATTTCGATGCGTAACATGGCTTCACCTCGTGGTTTGGGCAATGATGATGATTGATGAAGTTATCTTAAACCCTAATTTGAATTTTTGCAACAAATATTCAAATTAGGGTTTAAAAAAATAGCCATGTGTATTCACATGGCTATTTTGATTACTCAACTAGTTTATTTAAGCATGGGCAATATCAAAGTGAAAATCATGTGGGGCATCCAATACTGGGGCTATAATACCTTCTCGGATAACAAAATCGCCAAAGGCTTCGTTGTTTTGGCGTGTTTTGGCCCAACGACCAATTAAATCATCCAAAATCTGCAAGATTTCGCCTTCAGTGATGTTTTCTTTGAATTGTTTGGGTATGCGTGTCCCTGCACGGTTACCCCCCAAGTGTAGATTGTATCGACCAACCGCCTTACCCACCAAACCCACTTCAGCAAGCATGGCTCGGCCACATCCGTTGGGGCATCCCGTAATGCGTAAGATAATCGCTTCTTCTGATAATTGGTGTTTATTCAATAACGCATCAATTTTATCAGTAAAGCTGGGTAAGAATCGTTCTGCTTCTGCCATGGCCAATGGACAAGTTGGTAAAGAAACACAGGCCATGGAGGCTTGGCGTTGTTTACTTTGCTGGTCATCTATTAAACCATGAGCACGGGCAATGGCTTCTATTTGTTCTTTGTCTGCGGCCTTGATACCAGCAACGACCACATTTTGGTTTGCGGTTAAGCGAAAATCACCTTTGTGTACTTTGGCCAATTCTGCCATACCTGTTTTGAGGGGGCGATTGGGGTAATCCAATAAGCGACCATTCTCAATAAATAAACCCAAATGCCACAAACCATCATGCCCTTCGGTCCAACCAATTTTGTCGCCACGCTCAGTTAGTTCATAGGGTTGGCTTTGAGAAAAAGTGACGCCCATGCGATTTTCTACTTCAGCTTTGAATACATCAACCCCAACACGCTCTAAGGTATAACGGGTTTTTGCTGCTTTGCGATTACTGCGATCACCCCAGTCACGCTGCGTAGTAACCACAGCAGCAGCAGCTGCCAATGTGTGCTCCAGTGCGACATAGCCCAAATCTTTTGCCGTATTGGGGTAGGTTGCGGTGTTGCCATGTTCCATTGATAAGCCACCACCGACAAGCACATTAAAGCCCACCAAATGACCATCTTTGGCAATGGCAATAAAGTTTAAGTCGTTGGCATGCAAATCCACATCATTGTGCGGCGGAATTACCACAGTGGTTTTGAATTTTCTGGGTAAGTAGTGATCACCTAAAATGGGTTCTTGATCATCTTCTGTGCTATGCAGTTTTTCACCATCTAGCCAAATTTCTGCATAAGCTCGGGTTTTGGGCAATAAATGTTCAGATATTTTTTTGGCCCATTCATAAGCTTCTTGGTGTAGTTCTGATTCCACAGGGTTGGATGTACACAAGACATTGCGATTGACATCGCCTGCTGTGGCAATCGAATCCAAGCCCAAATGGTGTAGCCATTGGTGCATGGGTTTAATGTTGTCTTTTAATACCCCATGAAACTGAAATGTTTGGCGATTGGTTAATCGAATGCTGCCATACAAAGTGTGTTCAGTTGCAAACTGGTCAATGCCTAGCCATTGTTTAGGGCTGATGATGCCACCTGGCAAGCGGCAACGCAGCATCACATTTTTTAACGGTTCCAATTTTTGTGCAATGCGCTCTGCACGAATATCACGATCGTCTTGTTCATACATGCCATGAAAACGAATTAATTGAAAATTATCACCATTAAAACCACCGGTTAAACCATCTTGTAAATCTTGGGTAATGGTGCCACGCAAATGTTGGCTTTGTCCTTTTAGGCGTTCATTGTCCGCCAAAGGGGCTTCGGGTAGTTTGGCGCGTGGGTCTGTGTTCTGTTGATTTTGGCTCATGTTATTCTCGATTATTGTTGAATTAATACACATCACGTTGGTAACGTTGTTGTTCACGCAACTCGGTTAAGTAGTCATCGGCCTCTTCAGGACTCATCTTGCCATGCGTCTCTATGGCTGCCAATAATGCCTCTTCTACGGATTTGGCCATGTTGCTGGCATCACCACAAACATAAAGATGAGCTCCTTGTTGTAGCCAATCCCAAATGGCTGCTGCATTGTCACGAATCTTATGTTGTACATAGACTTTTTCATTGGGGTTTTGACGTGACCATGCCAAGCTGGTTTGGGTGAGCAAACCCAGTTTATGCCACCGTTGCCATTCGCTTTGATACAAAAAGTCATCGGTGAATTTGTGGTTACCAAAAATCAACCAATTGCCACCAGTTGCTGCATCGTTTTCACGTTGTTGCATAAAGGCACGAAAAGGCGCAACACCCGTACCAGCACCAATCATGATAATAGGTGTTTCAGGGTTGTGTGGTAAACGAAAGCGAGGATTGTGTTCAATAAAAATCGCCACCGTTTCATCTTCTTCTAAACGCTGTCCCAATAAACCAGATGCCACACCTGTGTACTGGTGTTGATTGTGTTCATATTCAACCACACCTAAGGTAATGTGTACTTCTTCACCCACTTCATCTTGGCTGGAGGCAATAGAGTACATGCGGGGGGTGAGTGGACGCAGTAAATCAACCCAGTCTTGAGCAGCAATGGCCAAAGGGTATTGATTAACCACAGCCAATAGCGGCGTTTTGGCAATATAATCTTGCAATGCTTGCTGATCGTTAACCAATTGCAATAAGGCATCGGCTTGGCTTAATTGTGCCCAAGACTTGATAAAAGGTGCACTGTTTTGGGTCAATTCCAAATGGCTGCTTAATGCATCAGATAGCGTGTATTGCTCTCCATTTTTTAAGACGATGTTTTCATGGCCAGTCAATGACAAAGCTTGTAGAAAATCTTGAATGAATGCTGGGTCATTTTTTACAAACACACCCAGTGCATCCCCAGCTTGATAGCTAATGCCTGAGCCGCTTAAATCAAACTCCAAATGTTCGGTGTCTTTTACTGCATCACGTGAAGTGATTTTTTGTCGGCTGAGTAAACTGGCTGCAAAGGGTGCATCTTTGTGATAATTGGACAGTGCAGTACCATCTTGATTGTCATTGACATGGTTGATGGTTGGATTGGTGTTGGTTTGGCTCAGTTCTTGTACGATATTTTGGACAGTGTCTTGCCATATTTGGGCGTTGGCTTGGTAGTCTAAGTCACAATCGGTGCGTGGTAACAAAGCCGTGGCACCTAATGAGGCCAAACGCTCATCCAAATTTTTACCCGCTTGGCAAAAATCAGGGTAAGAGCTATCACCTAATGCCAATACGGCATAGGATACTTGGCTTAAGTCAGGTGCTTTTTTACCAAACAAAAACTTGGCAAAAGCAATGGCTTCTTCAGGGTATTCACCATCACCTTGAGTGGATGCCACCAATAAAACAATGTCTTCATTGGCCAAATTCTTGCTTTTGTAATCGCCAATGCTTTGAATATTGGCCTGAATACCATTTTGTGATAATTGTGCATGCAAAGCATCGGCAACACGTTTGGCATTGCCAGTTTGTGATGCTGATAAAATGAGCACTTGGCGACTGACAGCCACAACAGTTTGTGCATTAGCTTGGTCAAGTGGTAAATTGGTCACTACACCAGCTTCTTCATGATTGGTCTTTGCCCAGCAATAACCGGACAACCATGCCAATTGATTAATGGATAAAGTATTGATATTTTTTAATATTTCTGGTGAAATCATGCAACATACTCCTGCTGGTTCTCTGTGGCTTCAATCATGCCGGCGGCGACAGTTTGGTGAGTGGCCTCATCAATTAAAATAAATGAACCCGTGGCTTTGTTGTCTTGGTAGCGATTGGCGGCAATAGGCTGTTGTAAGGTAATGCTCACTTTGGCAATATCGTTAATGCCCAAAGGGCTGGTGCTGCTCTTTTCAACCAATTCATGAATATCCAATAGGCTATCAATGCTTTTAATCTTGGCATAAACAGTCTGTGTACCGTGTTTGAGCCAGTATTTGCGGGCAGGATTTAACACATGCTCATCAAACCAGCAAATTGATGCTTGGATGGTTTTGCTGGAGTTAGTGGCTGAATCAGCCGCAACAATGCTATTGCCACGAGAAATATCCACATCATCTTCCAATGTAATGGTTAATACATCACCGGCATGAGCTTGTTGTAGAGCGCCTTGTGGACCATAAATGGCAGCAATGCGACTGATTTGTTGATTGGGTAGCACCTTGATAGCCTGACCTACTTGCAATTGACCATTTTCCAATCGACCTTGGTAACCACGAAAATCATTTTGTGCACTGCCATCTTGTCTTGCCACTCTTTGTACTGGGAAATGGGCTTGGTTCAAAGGTGTGTCTTGGGATAAATCACTTTGACTGGGCAATTCTGAAAGCAAATTCAATAGGCTAGGTCCTTGATACCAAGGCATGTGTTCGCTTTTATTGACAATATTGTCACCATTTAAAGCAGAAATAGGGACAAAATGCACAGAGCCCAATTGCAAGCGTTCTGCCAAGGTTTGATAAGCATTAACAATTTTTTGGTATTCACTTTGTGAATAAGCCAATAAATCCAATTTATTAATGGCGACCACAATATTAGGACAAGCCAGTCGCTTTAATAACACGCTATGGCGCAAGGTTTGGGGCAGTAATTTAATGTTTTCATTTTCCAAGTCTAAACGAGAAGCATCAACCAAGATGATAGCGGCATCGGCTGTTGATGCACCTGTCACCATATTGCGGGTGTATTGTTCGTGCCCAGGTGTGTCTGCCAAGATGAATTTTCGTTGGTCGGTGCTAAAGTAGCGATAAGCCACATCAATGGTAATGCCTTGCTCTCGTTCTGCAGCTAGACCATCGGTGAGTAGCGCAAAGTCAGGGACATTGGCTGCTGTTCGTTTGTGGCTGCTGTTGTGTAACTGTTCGATTTGATCGCTTAACAAGGCTTGGCTATCGTATAAGAGACGACCAATTAAGGTGGATTTGCCATCATCAACGCTGCCAGCAGTAATTAAGCGCAGTACGCTATGGTATTGGGTTGTCATGGTTATTCTCCTTAAAAGTAACCAGCACGTTTGCGTTCTTCCATCGCCGCTTCAGATTGTCTATCATCCATGCGGGTGGCGCTGCGTTCAGAAATATTGGTTTGGGCGGTTTCTAAAATAATATCGCTTGGGTTTTGAGCGGTACTGGCAACAGGGCAGGTGCAACTGATGTCACCGACTGTGCGAAAGCGCACAGAGCGAATTTGGCTTTGCTCATGGTCTTTTTTGGGTGTTAAGTCAGTGATGGGAACCAATAAACCATTTCTGTCGACAACCTCACGCTCGTGTGCATAGTAGATACTGGGCAAGGCCAGTTTTTCTTTTTCGATGTATTGCCAAATATCCAATTCTGTCCAATTGGAAATCGGGAAAACGCGCATGTTTTCGCCAGTGTGTAAACGGGTGTTATACAAAGACCACAGTTCTGGTCGTTGATTTTTGGGGTCCCATTGACCAAATTCATCTCGGAACGAAAAAATACGTTCTTTGGCTCGTGCTTTTTCTTCATCTCGTCTAGCACCGCCCATCAATGCATCAAATTGGTGTTCTTCAATGGCTTCTAATAAAGTCACGGCTTGTGCAGCATTGCGAGAATCCAAAGCATGGCGCAAGACCACAGTGCCTTTGGCAATCGAATCTTCAACATGACCAACAATTAAATGGGCATTATTGTCTTGAACGGTTTGGTCACGAAAGGCAATGACTTCTGGGTAATTGTGTCCTGTATCCACATGCAATAAAGAAAAAGGCAAGTGCAATGGTCGATTGGGAATGTGGAATGCTTTGCGTGCCAATGCCAATAACACCACAGAGTCTTTACCACCAGAAAACAATAATGCGGGATTTTTTGCTTCAGCAATGACTTCACGAATGATGTATATCGATTCGGCTTCTAAATCATCTAGGTGTTGGTTGTGAATGGGGTTCATGTCTAACATCTTTCTGGGTTATTTTCTGGTTGCAGGGGCGCTGGTGTTTAAATTGGT
>JASLDB010000160.1 GCA_030151665.1 Neisseriaceae bacterium | reverse complement strand
ATTTAGCAGGCTACAATGAAAAGGTTACTGAGGCGAAGTCACAAGGTAGAACATTAGGCAATCCATTCTCATTAACACCAGAAACCCCTGAGCCACTTGAGAATTTACCTTTTATTGTGGTGGTGGTGGATGAATTTGCTGACTTAATGATGACAGCGGGTAAAAAAATTGAAGAATTGATTGCACGTTTGGCTCAAAAAGCACGTGCTGCAGGTATTCATTTGATTTTGGCTACCCAAAGACCTTCGGTTGATGTGATTACCGGCTTAATTAAAGCCAATATTCCGACTCGAATTGCTTTTCAAGTTTCCAGTAAAATTGACAGTCGAACTATCTTGGATCAAATGGGTGCAGAAAGCTTATTGGGACAAGGTGATATGCTATTCTTACCGCCAGGTACAGGCTATCCTCAACGTGTACATGGTGCTTTTGTCGCAGATGACGAAGTACACCAAATTGTTGAGTACCTAAAATCACAAGGGGAACCACAATATGTTGATGATGTACTCAGTCATGGTATGGTTGATGATGATAAAGAAAGCAGTGGATCAAGAACAAGCAATGAAGATGATCCATTGTATGACGAAGCAGTTGCCTTGGTGATACGAACTCAAAAAGCTTCTATTTCATCGGTGCAACGTCAATTGCGTATTGGCTATAACCGAGCAGCTAGATTGGTTGAACAAATGGAGCAAAGCGGTGTTGTTTCAACACCTGAGCACAATGGCAATCGAACCGTATTGGTGACGAATACTGTGGAGTAAAGATGTATTATTGATGATTGAGTGCCATGCTAAGCATGGCATTTTTGTTCCATGATATTTTTTGATGATTAGTCTATTACAGCAGTCATATTGGCTGATTGATTATTATATGTCTGGTGCCAGACAATAAAAAAAGCGACTTATTCAAGTCGCTTTTTTGAAATTCATGGCAATCAAAAATTATACTTTTAATAGTTCTTTGTATAAATCAGGATTAGATTTTTTCAATGCTTTGCCAACTTTTAAGTCTTTTGCATTGATATCAGAAAGGTTAACACCTTCTTTGTGCACAATACGCACCAATTCACTAACTGGTTTTGGCATAAAGCGACCTGATTCATAACGAGAACCACCAGATTGTGTTACACCTACAGTTGACCAAAACTCACTTTGGTTCAAGCTTAATTTTTTACGCAATGGACGCAATTCATTTGGGTCGATTTGTTTGATTTTTTTCATAATATGTTTCCTTTTAACCAAGTGCATATCAATATGTCACAAGGCATTGTCTTGATAAATTGTGTATGTTTTTAATTGCTATACATTATTAATTAATGTAGATGAATTCTAACCAAAAAAAATCATGTTAGGTGTGTTAATTATTATTATGTAATAATTTTTACACAAATACATGCCATGATAAAGCCAAAAATAAAACAACAGTACAGGTATTATTTTAACTTTTTGTATCTAAAGGATTAAATGCAATTGGCAAGATTAACTCATCCTACAGAAACCTTATAAAGTATGTTAGCTAATTACACGAAATATGTAAACTGATTATTCAGTTATTTCGTATAGTATTTGAGATGCTTAACTCGAAATAGTTCATTATCATACGATAAAATAATATATAATTCCAAATGAATTATCAAATTGGTATTTAATTTCAATATATTGGTGTTGTTATTGTTAATTGAATTTATCATAAGTAAACGTAAGTTAACAATTAACTTGTAAATGATGTTATTTATGTTATTAATAATGCCATTTAGTTATGATATTTGACTTTTCGTGAGTCAATAGTGAAAACGAATGTTGAATATAGAACATAAAAAATACAAATTTATGCGGTTTTATCTAAAAGAAAACATTCAATATGAAGTAAATGATTCAGTTTATGATGTCATGTTTGGCTAGATTATTAATAAGATCCAATTTGACAGTCGATATTTTTAATAATAGCTCAATAAATAGTATCAATGTGATTTTATAAAACAGATAAGTATTGGGTAGCAAAATGCCTGTAGCAAGATACTACAGGCATTGGTGTATTGAAATAATTTGAAATTCTGATTTATTTTGTTACAAAATACTTTTTGTAAATCGTATCATACTCGCCACTGTCACGAACTTTTTTCAATGAATCATTGAGTAAGGTCGCCATTTCAGTATTGCCTTTTCGAACAGCAATCCCATAATATTCTTTATCAAAGTCCTTGGCCTCAAATTTGGTGAAACCTTTATCCGCATTGTTTTTTAAATAGTGATCAACAACTGCGCTGTCACTGATAATGGCATCAACACCATTATTTTCTAATTCCTTGAATACAATAGGTAAACTCTCAAAACGTGCTACTTTTGGGCTTGATGGGCCAAAGATTTTGGTTGCAACCAAGTCACCAGTATTGCCAGTCACTACGCCAATGCGATTTAAGCCTTTTAATTCTTCTATGTTAGTTGCTTTTTTGCCTTGAGGAACCAAAATCACTTGTTGAATTTCAAAGTAAGGTTCTAAAAAATCAAAAGATTTTTTGCGATCTTCTGTAATAGTGACAGCGGAAATCAATGCATCTGCATCGCCAGTTTCCAATAAAGCAAACAAGCCATCCCAAGGTTGGTGCTTGAATTCCACATTGAAATTACCCGCTTTGCCCATGGCTTTCATTAAATCAATATCAAAGCCCGTGTATTCACCATTGGATGTGGTGAATTCAAATGGTGCAAATTCTGCATTCATGGCAACTCGGACTGTTTTGGTTTGATTTGCAGCAGAATCACCACTGCCAGTTGCTTCGGCATTGCTGGTTGAGGAGCCACCACCACAAGCAGTCAGCGCTAAGCTTGAGCACAATAGGGCAGATGAAATCCATTTTTTCATGTTCATGTGTTATTCCTTTGTACGGACAGGTCATCCGTTGATAGTTGATACATTTTTATGTAATCTTTTATTTTAGCACAATGTATGAAATTGATAAGCATAACTTATTTAATGGTTAAACATGGTTTATTAAGGGAATATTTGTAGTGGTTGAGCGGCTAAATAATGATAGGTTGTAAGAATATAAGATTTTTATCTTTTGAATCTATCACAGCATGGTTTATGATGATTGTCATGATGAATAATTTGTGAAAGCTGAAGGAAAATAACATGAACATCGCAAACAGCATTACGGATTTGATTGGTAAAACGCCATTGGTTAAATTAAATAGTCTAACCGAAGGCCTAGAAGCAACTGTTGTTGCCAAACTAGAATTTTTTAATCCTGGTAGCAGCGTAAAAGACCGTATTGCCGTTGCTATGGTTGATGCAGCAGAAGCAGCTGGTAAAATTAATAAAAATACCGTTATTGTTGAGCCAACCAGTGGTAACACAGGTATTGGTTTGGCAATGGTCTGTGCAGCACGAGGCTATAAATTATTAATCACCATGCCTGAAACCATGAGTCGCGAACGACGCATGCTATTGCGTGCCTATGGTGCTGAATTGATTTTAACACCTGGTGCAGAAGGCATGGGGGGGGCAATTGCCAAAGCACAAGCATTGGTTGATGCCAATCCAGATACCCATTTTATGCCACAGCAATTTGCCAATCCAGCCAATCCAGCAATCCACAAAGCCACCACAGCTGAAGAAATTTGGGCAGATACCGATGGTCAAGTGGATATTTTCGTAGCTGGCGTGGGTACTGGTGGCACCATTACTGGCGTGGGTGAAACGCTTAAAGCCAAAAATGCCAATGTAAAAATTGTGGCTGTTGAGCCAGAAGCTTCTGCTATCTTGTCAGGTGGTGAAAAAGGCCCTCATCCGATTCAGGGTATTGGTGCTGGTTTTATTCCCAGTATTTTAAACACCAATATTTACGATGAAGTGATTAAAGTATCTGGTGAGAATGCTTTTGAAACGGCTCGAGCTGCTGCACAAAAAGAGGGTGTATTGGTTGGTATTTCTTCAGGTGCCGCTATTTGGAGTGCAATTGAGTTGGCAAAGCGTCCTGAAAATAAGGGCAAACTGATTGTGGTATTGATTCCATCATATGGTGAACGTTATTTGTCAACACCATTGTTTGAAAACTTGGCTTAAGTTATTTAGGCTTGTGTAATTACCGTAT
>JASLDB010000107.1 GCA_030151665.1 Neisseriaceae bacterium | reverse complement strand
GATGAAGCCTTGGGTTGGGATGTTGATGCCATTAATAGTGAAATGGGTACCCAAGATGGCATGGATAAAATCCAGGCCATTCCAAGTGAGGAAGTGGTTGTTGCAAGCAATACAGTATCCAATGGGGATGCGGCTGCTGTGGATAATACTGCCTATCCATTGATTAAAGGTCGTCAAGCTATTGAAGATTTAAACAGCAGTGAAATCATGGTGATTGAAGCATTCTCTACGCCTGCAAAATCAGCACGTTTATTAACAGGCTATTTAGATTATCGCAGTTTAGTAGGGCGCTACAATTTGGCGATTGAAACCACAGAAAAACCAGCTTCCATTTTGATTGATGCATTAAAAGTGGATTATCAACACCATCATATTGATAATTTTGCACAGCATTTATGGAAATTACATCAAGTATTGGGTCGTTATGGCCAAACTGTTAAAGAGCGGATGTTGGGCTGGGGTTATACACTGGGTAATCACCGTAGTTTTGCTGATTTAGCACGGGTTACCAATGAGCAGGGATTGAAAAACATGGGCGTGGCTTATGGTTTTATCCCCGCTACTGATGACAATACAGATAGTCGCTTTTTGTTGGTAGAAAAAGCACAAACACAAACACATCGTTCACTTGATCGAAGCCATGCAGCTGATGATGTTAATGGTATTTTGGCTGAGGCAGAAGCAGAATTAATGTACGGTGAGTTAGATGGTGCGATGAGCACTTTAGAAAATGGTATTTTAAATGTTAAAGATGAGCCTCAATTGTATATGATGCTATTTGATTTGTATGAAAAAGCTGAGGCTTGGAGTAAGTTTGATGCCTTCTCGCAGCAAGTTCGTCGAGAGGTTCGAGAGTTACCAGAAGAGGTGTTGTTACGCATGAGTCATTTGTCTCAAGTTAGTGCGATGAAAAAGGTGATTTCATGACTTCAATTAATGTTCCTCAAATTTCAGTCATGCTATTGGGTATGGATGATAAAAAGGCTGCTATTTTTAAGATGGCCTTTAAAATGTACCACGGTGCCAAGTGTGACATTATTACAGATGGCGTACCGAGAGTGGTCATTGTTGATGTAGATGGAATGGATGGACAACAGCTTTGGGATGATACTTTGGTGGCATACCCAGATGCTGCACATGTGTTGTGTTCATTTGCAGCCCCTATTTTTGAAGTGGCTTATTTGCCTAAACCTATCAAAGTGGAAACTTTGTTTCCTGTGGTGATTGCGGCAATGAATAATGAAGTAACACACAAGCCCAGCGCTGATGATATTGCTGCTCATGAAAAAGCACAACGCAAAACACACACTTATTTTAAAGAGTCTGTGGATGATGATAGTGAGCGTGTGTTTGAAAGCAAGGCAGATGTTACCATCCATTTCTTTGATCCAATGAAGTGCTTATTGGGTCATTTGATGGCAGCTTGTAAAGAAAATAAACCCACGGCATTGCTATACCAAGAAAAGCCAGTTGTGATGGTCTTTCCCGCTGTGCAAAAGATTTTATTAACCATGCCACCGCAACAAATTAAGACCATTTGCCAGTTGGATAATCCAGAGATATCTGTTCGCTATATTGCAGAAAATCCAGATTGGCAAGCACGAGCAACAGAAGGATTTGATGCTTGTATTTGGCAGTTTAGCTTGTGGACAACACAAGGTCGATTAATTAAAAATGTGATGCCCAATACGCCATTGCATTTGCAACGCTGGCCCAATATAACTCGCTTGGCTTATGCCCCAAATGCAATTCGATTGGCTGCATTTTTGGTAAAAGCCCCTGCTAGTGTAAATGTATTGTATAAAATTCTAAAAGTTGACTTAGACGATATTTTAACATTTGTAACAGCAAGTTATTGTATTGGTTTATTGAAACCAGATAGCAGAAGCAAGCAGAACATGGCATCAAAAGCAACCGTTGTGACAACTGAGACCGATGGGGAAGCGGAATCTGCTGCACAGATCATGGCTAAGCAGGCAGCAAAACGCCATGGCAGTATCTTGAAACGGTTATTGAAGAAACTATCAAGTAATTAAGGCGAATTCATGATTGAAGAAAGTAAAATTATTTTTACGGGACCTGTAGGGGTGGGTAAGACGACAGCAATTGCTGCCATCAGTGATGATCCGCCTGTTACGACTGATGCCAGTGCATCAGACATGACATTGGTTCGTAAAGGCCATACAACAGTGGCTATGGATTATGGTGTCATCCGTCTTGATGAAGACACCAAAGTCCATTTATATGGTACGCCAGGTCAAGAGCGTTTTGACTTTATGTGGGAAATCTTAAGCATGGGCGGCATGGGCTTGGTACTCATGTTAGATAATCAACGTCACGCGCCTTTGCAAGATATGGACTTCTTCCTAGATGCTTTTGCGGATCTATTGGATGTGGCTCCTGTTGTTGTTGGCATTAGTAAAATGGATATACCTGGTGGTCTAGTATTGGAAGACTACCAAAAACACTTGGAAGCCAAAAACATGAATATTCCAGTGTTTGAAGTCGATGCTAGGGAGCCTGCTGATGTGAAAAACTTGGTAATGGCTTTGCTATTTTCAATTGATCCAGGCTTAGAGGCATGAGTACATGGAAGATAATAACTTAACGCTACAACAAGCTCTCTACCCAAGGATAACCTCGGCTGGCGCATATTATGCAGTGTCTGGCAGTGAGGCAACACCCAGTAGAAATTTGCTTTGTAGTCTTTTAAAACAAGTAAATCCGCAGCCATTATCGTTGCCTATGCTCAAGCAATTGGCTCGGGTTGAGGATGATAGCAGCGCGATGAACTTGCTTTATCGATTGCAACGCTTAGAGTTTGTTTATGGCACTAAAACACCTGAAGTATTGGCAAAGGGGAACATGGAGCAGCGTTTGCCAATTTTAATGGAGCAACTATCTGATACGGGTCGTGCATTGCTTGCCAATGATGCTGGTTTGTATATTTCTGCGGCAGGTTTTCATCATGAGTCCGCTGAGGAAATTGGTGCTTTAGCAGGTGAAATGATTCGTTTGTCAGAGCAACATTCGTTATTAATTAGTAATAACTTGAATATTCATCAAAATGCATGGTCCATTTGTGATCCATCAGGACAAAGTCATTTGGCTTTTTATCCATTGTATTTTGGTGAGTACAAATTTGTTTTGGTTATTGGTGGTAAGCCCCAATTGCAAAACGAGGCATTCGTTGAATTTGTAGAAATTTTATACCGTCGCTATGGTGCATAGTTTTGGATTTTATAATTTAGAGGTAATGGAGAGTTTACATGCGTGAACAAATGCTCAAGTCAATTTTGAGTGACTTAATGGGTTCATCTGCAGATATCGAAGCATCTGCAATCATTTCTGCTGATGGTTTGACCATGGCTGCAATGTTGCCGCAAGATGTTGACGAAGACCGTGTGGGTGCAATGGCCGCTGCTATGTTGGCCTTGGGTGAACGTACTGCGAAAGAATTAAGCCGCGGTACTTTAGATCAAGTAATGGTAAAAGGCAATAATGGCTATATCTTGATGAGTTATGCAGGTGAAGATGCTGTATTGACTTTGATTGCTCGAGAAGGCGCCAAGCTAGGTTTGATATTTTTGGATGCAAAACGTGCAGCCAAAAATATTGTTGATATCCTATAATATCTGATCCAAAACAGTGCACCATTCCTGATGGGGTGTTGCACTGATTTCACTTGTGTCGGTTTTGACTGACCAGTAAATCAGTGGTGTAGATAATATGATGCGTATAAACCATTTCACTTAAGGGACTATTCATTGTACTTGATTAGTAGACATATTCATTCGGCTATTTAAAGTAATGAAGATGTATCAGCTATGGTTAAGAATAGAAGTGATTTTCAACGCATTGTCTGTGTATCAACATGGTATCAGGAAAATAATTAGGCTGCTTATTAAGCAGCCTAATTTTGTATTGCAGATTATTTATGCAACTTGTGTTTGGTGCTCGTCACCATTGCGCTCACGAATGTGACCTAGGGTGTAAACAGTTTCACCTTGTTCAGTTAAAAATGCTTGTAGCTTCGCTGCTTCTTCTTGGCTGACGATAATGGCCATGCCAATACCACAGTTAAAAGTGCGATACATTTCTTGGGCTGCCACATTGCCACCTTGTTGTAGCCATTGGAATAATTTAGGCAATTCCCAGCTAGAAGCGTCGATCTGTGCCACGGTATTGGTCGGTAAAACACGTGGAATATTCTCAGTAATGCCACCACCTGTGATATGCGCCATGCCTTTAATAGTAAATTGTTTTAAAGCAGCTAAAATGGGTTTTACATATAAGCGAGTAGGGGCAATAATGGCTTCACGCAACGTTTTTTCACCATCAAATGGTGTATCAAGTTCTGGATTGTCACGCTCCAAAATTTTGCGTACCAAAGAGTAACCATTTGAGTGTGCACCATTGGATGCCAAACCCAAGACTATGTCACCTGCGACAATGCTGCGACCATTGATGACATTTTCTTTTTCTACCACGCCCACAGCAAAGCCCGCTAAGTCATATTCACCTTCTGGGTACATGCCAGGCATTTCTGCAGTTTCACCACCGATTAATGCACAGCCTGATTCTTCGCAACCAGCAGCAATGCCTTTAACCACATCTGTGGCACGTGCAACATCCAGTTTGCCACATGCAAAATAGTCTAAGAAAAATAATGGTTCGGCACCTTGTACCAAAATATCGTTAACACTCATTGCCACCAAATCGATACCAACAGTATCGTGTTTGTCCCAATCAAAAGCCAGTTTTAGTTTGGTACCTACACCATCTGTGCCAGAAACCAACACAGGGTTTTTGTACTTTTTACTAATTTCAACCAGCGCTCCGAAGCCACCTAAGTCACCCAAAACCTCTGGACGCATGGTGCGTTTGGCAAAAGGCTTGATGTTTTCAACCAGTTGGTCGCCAGCATCAATGTCTACACCGGCGTCGCGGTAGCTAAGTGAATCGCTCATAATCATTCCTTATTTTTGAAAAATATAGTGCCCATTACTTGTCATGGTCATACTCACTAGCTTATCCTTTTACCTTGATGTGGGTAGGCTATTTGTTTAGCGACCAAAACAAACCGTATTTTACCTGAAAGTTAGCTTATGTACCGAAGAAGAACGCAGACTTACACACCTTTAATTGTGGGTTTGCTGGTTTTAACAGCATTTATTTGGCTGATAATCAGTCTGGGCAGTGTATTGACGCCATTTGTGGCTTCTGCTGTTTTGGCCTATATTCTGAATCCCTTGGTAGATAGATTAACCAAAAGGCGCATTAGTCGAGCTGTGGCAGCCATGTTGGTGATGTTATTTGCCATTTTTTTGGTGGTGGTGCTATTGCTAATCGTGGTGCCCATGTTAATTTCGCAAGTTTCTAACATTATGGCAAAAATGCCACAAATTGTTCATTATTTTCAGGCATCATTGCTGCCTTGGATAAATAAATTGGCAGGCACCGATTTAAACTTTGATTCGCAACAACTTTTACAAATGGTTGAAGAAAATAGTACCCAGATTAAAGAGGCATTAAAAAAGCTAATGCCAATGGTGGCGCAACAAAGTGGCAGTATGGTGGCTTTGGCAACTAATTTGGTGTTCATGCCATTTTTGCTGTATTACTTTTTGTTGGATTGGAGTCGTTGGGGTGAGGGCATTAAAAAAATGGTGCCACGCCGTTATGCTACTGATTTAGGTCGTGTTGCACATCAATTGGATAGTGTGCTGGGAGAATTTCTACGTGGTCAAGTGATGGTGATGCTGATTATGGGGCTTTTCTATGGATCAGGTTTGGCATTAACAGGGTTGGATTCTGGTTTTGCGATTGGCATGATTGCAGGTCTTTTGGTGTTTATTCCGTATTTGGGCTCATTTACTGGCTTATTCTTAGCTACTTTGGCAGCAACATTACAATATGGCTCTTGGCAGCCTGTGATGATTGTTTGGGCGGTATTTGCTGTGGGGCAATTTGCCGAAGGCTTTTTCATTACGCCAAGATTGGTTGGTGAGCGAATTGGTTTATCACCATTGTGGGTTATTTTTGCATTAATGGCATTTGGTAAGTTATTGGGTTTTGTCGGTATGTTGCTGGCTTTGCCTTTGGCTGCCATTTGTTTGGTGTTGGCTCGAGAAGGTGCTCAGCAATATATGAATAGCAATTTTTATCGTTTGAAAAAATAAAGCGTTAAAATCAAGACAAAGTGATTGAGCAAGGTGGCTAAATCATGGCATTATAGGGCGCACGAAATAAATGAAGATTCGCCAATGATTGGTGGATTTTTTGGACAAAAAGTAGAGTATTAGACCATTGAATCAGTTAATGTTTGATTTTGCCAGCGACGAGTACCCTGAGTTTGAAAAATTCTTGGGGCAATCAAACGCTGAGTTGCTCCAAGTGTTACAAACACAACAAGAACGTTTGATTTATGTTTGGGGTGCTGAAAGTGTTGGCAAAAGCCATCTTTTGCAAGCATGGGTAGGACAAGCCGTCTCTCAAGGAAAAACAGCATTGTATTTGCATGCTGGCCACGATGAGTTGACAGATTATGCTCGTGAATTTGAATACTTGGCCGTTGACCAAGTGGATTTATTATCCGCAGAAGAACAAATTATTTTGTTTTCGATTTTCAATGAAGTACGAGATGGTGGACGAGGTTACTTATTATTAAGCAGCGATGTTCCCCCATCTCACTTATACATCCGCGAAGATTTACGCACACGCATGGGTTATTGTTTGGTGTATGAGGTCAGAATGTTGACTTACCAAGAAAAAGCCGATGCTTTGCGAAGTTTTGCCAAAATCCGCCAAATTCCCATTGACGATGAGTTAATTAATTATTTATTGGCCAATTACAGCCGAGATTTGGATCGCTTGATCTTTTTATTGGAGCAGTTGGGGCAATATTCGTTAATGGTGAATAAACGTGTGAATTTGGCTTTGTTGAAAAAAATCCTACAACAGAGTGAATAACATGAATTTAGCCATTTTTGACTTAGACCATACTTTAATTACTTGCGATTCAGACAATGAATGGCCACGGTATTTGATGAGTAAAGGTGTTGTGGATAAGGCCTTTGTCGAAAAGAAAAACGATTATTTCTACCAACAGTATTTAAATGGCTGTTTGAATGTGCCTGAGTTTTTGGCATTTCAATTGGAACCTTTAACTCGATTTGACCGACAAACCTTGGATGCTATGCACCAAGAGTTTATGGCAGAATTTATTGAGCCGAATATTACTGCCGAAGCAGAAGCTTTGGTGGCAAAACACCAAGAGGCAGGCGATACCGTGATGTTATTGTCTGCTACCAATGAATTTATTATTCGCCCCATTGGTCAACGTTTTGGTATTGAAGAAATCATTGGTGTCACACTACAAACCAATGATCAG
>JASLDB010000074.1 GCA_030151665.1 Neisseriaceae bacterium | reverse complement strand
ATTTATAAATATAAAAACTTTAGAATGAATAGAAACAAAAAAAATTAAAATTTTTTTAAATTTCGATCAAATCAACAATAAAAGCATTATCTTCTTGAATATTAAACTTAATTTCTTTATTTTCAATTTGCATGACATAAATTCTATCTGGAATATTTTGGTAAGCAGGTCGAGGATCTTGTGCAATGCTTTGTTCTATTAACAATTTTTCATTTTTTGTTAACAATAATGCCAAAGCTTGTTCAGATGCTTTATCAGTCCACACCATGTTAAGCATTTTTGGGGGGCCATCAACAAAACCACTGGCGGTTTCTGGATAGGCTTCAACAAATGGAATATACGGTTTGATATCCACAATCGGTGTATTGTTTAATAAATCTGAGCCAGCACAAATCAAAACAACTTGTTTATTGACATACTGAATCTCGTTTAATTGCAATAAAGACAAGCCTAGGTGATTGGGCCGATGCGGACTTCTTGTGGAAAAAACCCCTTTTTTGGTCTTGCCACCCAAACGAGGGGGCCGAACCAATGCAGACCAACCTTCTTCAATGGCATCGTGAAAAACAAATTGCACCCAAATTCGGCCAAATTCTTCTAATCCACGCACAGCATCCAAAGAAAACTGTTTATCCAAAACAATGTGTGTATAACTGGCACTGACAATGCCAGGTTGCCTGGAGATGCCAAATTTTTGATTATAAGGTGTTTTTGCATACGCAATGGGTTCAATGGTATAAGTTTGTGCTGACATATTCGCTTCCTAACAAATGTTTCTAGGTTAGAATGGTAACTGAATTTTTAGATAGATAAACACATGAAAGTATTATTGGTTCGTTTGTCGAGCATGGGGGATTTAATCCACACCTTGCCAGCCATTGATGATTTGGCGAAAAATCATCCTGAAATTGAATTGCATTGGTTAAGCGAAGCGGGTTTTGCAGACATTGCCCGCTTGCATCCATTTGTGAAAAAAGTACACTCCTTAAAATGGCGTTATTGGCGCAAACATTTATTGAGCAAAAATACTTGGCAAGAAATGGCCAGTTTAAAAAAAGCCTTACAAAATGAACAATATGACTTGGTTGTGGACAGCCAAGGTTTATTGAAAAGTGCTTGGTTTGCACGTTATCCACAAACTCAGATAGCAGGTTTTGATAAAAAAAGCATTCGTGAACCCTTAGCGAGCCATTTTTATCAACAGGTTTACCCTGTTAAACGAGGTGAAGACGCCATTTGGCGCAATCGGGCTCTGTTGTCACAAGTGTTTGGTTACACGATTTCAAGTGAAGTGTCTTTTGGTGGTCAAGTGCCTGAATCTGTGGATAAATTAGACATGCCCAAACAGTATCATGTGGCCTTACATGCCACGAGTAAAGACGAAAAACTGTGGCCAGAAGACAAATGGCATGCTTTGTTTGAATTAATGTACCAAAAGACACAAGAACCCATTTATTTGCCTTGGGGCAATGAAACCGAATTGGCTCGCGCCAAGCGTTTGCAACAAGGGCATGATTTTGTCCACATATGTCCACGATATTCTTTATTGCAAGCGGCTTTGTTATTACAAAATGCCCAATCGGTTGTGGGGGTGGATACAGGCTTATTGCATTTGGCCAATGCGTTTGATCAAGTGATTGTGGGGATTTATTTGGATTCAAATCCTGCCTTAACAGGTGTACAAACCTCAACTTGGGCACAAAATATTGGCAATAAAAATGAAAACCCTAGTATTGAAGCTGTATTCATTCTTTGGCAACAGGTTTTTGCTGCAAAGCAATAAATTTACGCATTTTTCTGTTTCGCCTTGATATTTCAAATGCGTAAAAACATTGCGCAAAGTCGTCTATTTGACTTGTTTTGCTTGTTTTATCAAGCTGAAATTGGCAGAATGGGAAACTTAAGTTTTATTCTCAGGTACACTTTTAAATAATTATTGTATCTGCTTATCGAATAGGAAGAGAGAGGAACTCTATGAAAGCTTTGGTTGCAGTAAAGCGTGTCGTTGATTACAACATTAAAGTTCGTGTCAAAGCCGACCAATCTGATGTGGATATTGGCAATGTCAAAATGTCAATGAATCCATTTGATGAAATCGCTGTTGAAGAAGCTGTTCGCTTAAAAGAAGCGGGCAAAATCAGCGAAATTATTTTGGTGTCTTTGGGTGTTAAACAATGCGAAGAAACTTTGCGTACTGGTTTGGCCATGGGTGCCGACCGTGCCTTGCATGTTGAAACCGATGCAGTATTAGAACCATTGACTGTTGCCAAATTATTGAATGCGGTGGTGGCCAAAGAGAACCCTGATATCGTCATTTTGGGTAAACAAGCTATTGATGATGATGCCAACCAAACCGCACAAATGTTGTCAGCATTGATGAATGCGCCACAAGGCACATTTGCTAGCAAAGTAGAATTGGCTGACGGTGAAGTTTTGGTAACACGCGAAATCGATGGTGGTTTGGAAACCGTTGCATTGAAATTGCCAGCAGTTATTAGTACTGACTTGCGTTTGAATGAACCACGTTATGTAAAATTGCCCAATATTATGCAAGCCAAAAAGAAACCTTTGGAAAAATTAGCACCAGATGCTTTGGGTGTTGCGGTTACTTCGCGCCTAAAACAATTGAAAGTGTCTGAACCCAAAGCCCGCAGTGCTGGTATTAAAGTCGACAGCGTTGCCGAATTGGTGGCGAAATTGAAAAACGAAGCCAAGGTTATCTAAGAGGAGCGCATTATGACCGTTTTAGTTATTGCTGAACACAATAATCAAGTTTTAAGCCCAGCCACGTTAAATGCTGTTACAGCGGCCCAAAAATTAGGCGCTGTTCATGTATTGGTTGCAGGTAACAATGCATCAGCCGTTGCTGATGCTGCCAAAAACATTGCTGGTGTTGAAAAAGTTTTACTGGCTGAAGCTGCCCATTACGAAGATGGTTTAGCAGAAGAAATCGCCCCTTTAATCGTGAGTTTGGCTGCTCCTTATAGCCATTTTGCGGCAACAGCGACTGCTACAGGTAAAAACTTGATGCCTCGCGTGGCTGCACTTTTGGATGTATCACAAATTTCGGATTTAACTGAAGTCATTGATGCCCATACATTTGTGCGCCCAATTTATGCTGGCAATGCTTTTGCCACAGTACAATCTGACGAAGACAAACTGGTTTTAACCATTCGTGCCACGGCTTTTGATGCAGCTAACGCTTCTGGTGGTTCTGCCACGGTTGAAAATGTTGCGGCAACAGCCAATTTGGGCTTGAGCCGTTTTGTGAGCCGTGAATTGACCAAATCAGATCGCCCAGAATTAACACAAGCAAAAATCATTGTGTCTGGTGGTCGTGCTTTGGCCAGCGCTGAGCAATTTAACAGCGTATTAACCCCATTGGCAGATGCCTTGGGTGCTGCTGTAGGCGCTTCTCGTGCTGCTGTAGACGCAGGCTATGCACCCAATGATTCACAAGTAGGTCAAACAGGCAAAGTGGTCGCTCCTGAGCTTTATATCGCTGTTGGCATTTCTGGTGCCATTCAGCATTTAGCAGGTATGCAAGACAGTAAAGTAATTGTTGCAATCAACAAAGACCCTGAAGCGCCGATTTTCAATGTGGCGGATTATGGGTTGGTAGCGGATTTATTTACAGCTGTTCCTGAACTATTGGCTGAGTTGAATATCTAAAACAGAATCAATCTCTGTAAAAGACCACGTGAGTGGTCTTTTTTTTTGACAAATTATCATGGATAACTTCATTTGAGGAAATCATATGCCCAAAACGCTATTAAAAAAATGTATAACACGCAGGCAAGTCCTTTTTTCAGGTACAGGTATTGCAACATCTCTTATTGTGAATCCATTGGCTTTAGCAAAAAAACCAACGAAAACAATTGAAATGGAGGCCAAAGAATCCTTTTATCACCATCATGAATGCAACATCTGGAAAGGAATCCCTTTTGCCAAAGCACCCATTAATGAACTAAGAGGGATGCCACCACAACCGATAGAACCCAATCAGGTTATTATTCAGTCAGACACTTTTGGAAATCAGGCAATACAACAGTCACATCCTCCTGGCATTAGCAATACACTAAAAGGCAGCGAAGATTGTCTTTATCTGAATATATGGAGCCCCAAAAATAATCAGAGAAAACTACCTGTCATTGTATGGATCCATGGTGGTGGTTTTGTAACAGGTTCATCCTCTGATGAACCTTTCGATGGTTCCGTTTATGCTGGTACTGGAGAGGTTGTCTTTGCCAGTATCAATTATAGGCTTGGCGGCTTTGGATATCTTATGCCAGGCAAAGATGAAAAATACAGTAATCTTGGTTTGTTAGATCAGATAGCAGCCCTAAAATGGATTAGAGAAAATATAGCTTTATTTGGAGGCGATAATAGCAATATTACAGTTATGGGTGAATCTGCTGGTGCAATGTCTATCGGTATTTTGTTGGGAACACCCTCTGCTGCTGGGTTATTTGATCGTGCTATTATCCAAAGTGGAGGGGCTCGTCCTGTATGGAAAAATGATCACCGTAAGAAGATTCGGGAAGAATTGTTTAAAGAGCTTAAATTATCAGAAAATGAAGCACACAAAATATTTGAGCTTTCAGCTTATGAATTAAACAATGCTTTTGAGCGTCTAGCCATGAGATCGGGGACAGCCCTCATGGGAGGCGAAGCATTTCATCCTGGAATTGATGGCATCGTGCTACCCGATCATCCACTCAAGAATATCCACGGCATTCCAATATTGATAGGCCACTGTAAAAATGAAGCCAACTTGTTTGAAGCAATAGGTGTTAAACAATTAACTGAAGGATTGCCATTGCTCATCGAAAGCAATGTTGGCTCAAAAAAATGGACAGAGCTGGTCGAAGTTTACAAACTGACAACATCAGAAAATTTAAGCTGGGAATCAGCGCTCTTTAGTGACTGCTTTGTTGGTATAGCTACCCACCGAATTGCTCAGGCAGTCGGTGAAAAAGGTTCCAAAGTATGGAGTTATCGCTATGATTATGAAAAAGCCAGTGAACTTGGTGCCACTCATGCTGTTGATTTAGCCTTAACTTTTGGCGCTACTGATGGTACACCAGCATCACCAGAATGGACACCTGAAACAGACCGTCTTTCTAAATTGATGCGAAAGATGTTCATACAATTTGCCGTGTCAGGCGATCCGAAAATTAAGGAATTACCATTATGGCCTGATTACAATAGCCATCAGTACCCATTTATGGCTATTGATTCAAAACCCAAAATTAAATTTGATTTTATTGGCAAAGAGCGCCGCGATGTTTGGCAAGACGTTAGTGTTTATGATGTCTGATATAAAATAATTGCTTTGGAATGTTTGTGATAATGACCAGATAGTTGTCATCATAATGGGCAATGCCCCTCTGCATTGGTGCCACTATCTGTTTGTTGAAAATGACAGTTTAAATGATATCAAGATGGTATAAATCAACTTTTCCTATCTACCCATAAAAGCATTGCTAGCAAATGCTTTCACCAGATAAAAATAATACTCACACTGTGTGCCTTGTCACCGTTTCTAATAGGCCATCTGCTCAACTAGTTTAATTACAGCTAAATATTTGGCTCCTTCAATCAGTAGCACAGCCCATTTTATTTTGTGAAAACCAATATTTTAATTATTTTATCCACAAATTTGTGCAATACTGGTGTTCAT
>JASLDB010000059.1 GCA_030151665.1 Neisseriaceae bacterium | reverse complement strand
CAAGCCGATCATTGGCATTTGCTAGGTTTTGGGTGTTCTGAGCTATACTACAACGAAAAAAGTGCCAGTGAAGCATTCAGTAAATTTGGGTTTGAGTTGAGTTTCCGGGTGAAAAAACTGGATGGCTTGGGTTTTGAATGGGCTATTGAATTGATGCAAAACTTGGCCAAATACGTTTATGCATCGGGTAAATGGTTTGAGCACTTGCATTTTATGCCAACCAACGGTCCTATTTGCTATGGACAAGCAACAGATTTAGTGGGGCTAATTTTTGTCTTGGATCCAGTATTGGGCAGTGTTGAAACACCCAATGGTCGAGTGGATTATTTGCAGATGGTGGGCATTACGGAAAGTGAATTGTCTATTTTGCAAGATCACGCTCAGCCTGAGAATGTAAAAAAACTTTTACAACAGCTAAGCCAAGAAAATGCATTATTGATTACAGATTTGACTAGAAAGTCGGTATGATATTGTCTTGGTTTTTTTGATTGATATGTCCACCAAAATAACTAACTCATTGTGATGATAAAGTAACTTGGTGACAATATTTTTGATAAGGCGCAAGTATGAAGTGGCAAAAGTGGACGTTAGCAAGTGGCTTACTGTGGGCGATGAGTGTGCCCATGGCAATAGCAGAAAATGCTGCGTTATTGAAATGCAGCCAAGTGGCGGATAGTGTGGCTAGGTTGGCGTGTTTTGATAGACTGGCGGCCATTTCTCAAGCTCAAGACAGTAATGTAGCCGTGGCCATAGGTGCAGCTTCTAAGCCCGCTGTGGATTTGGATAAAACCTTGCAAAACCTTTTTGATAAAGATGAAGGCAAGGAAATTGTCTTCACTGAGGCTGCTGTGGTGACACCTGATACATCACTGGAAGCTGAACATCTGGATATTCGCCACGCTTATACACCATTAAGTTTGGCATTTGATTTGGATGGCAATGATATTGATGGTACTTTTACTGTTCGCCCTTATAAGCGTATGTATTTGGCACCTGCTTGGTATAATCAAAAAATAAATTATCGACCACAAACCCCGACACAAACTGCCACTGAGCAATACAGTGATCGAAATAAGCACCTTGAAGCCAAAATGCAGATTTCATTTAAAACCAAGATTGCAGAAGACTTGTTTAAGACGAGGGCAGATTTGTGGTTTGGTTATACACAAGTGTCGCATTGGCAAGTTTACAATAATCAAATGTCTGCGCCATTTCGCAATACCGATTATGAGCCTGAGGTGTTTATCACGCAGCCAGTGAAAGCAGATTTGCCATTTGGTGGACAACTTCGTATGTTAGGTATTGGTTTGAATCATCAGTCAAATGGGCAATCTGACCCGTGGTCACGCTCGTGGAATCGTTTGATTGCCCAAGCAGGCATGGAATGGGGCAATTTAACGGTGATGCCAAGGGTTTGGTATCGATTCTCAGAAAAACGTGATGACGATGACAATCCTGATATCACCGACTATATGGGGCATGGAGAAATCGTTTTTGATTATCGCCTGAAAAACAACCACTCTATTGGTGCCACAACGCGATTTAATCCCAAATCCGGTAAAGGCGGCTTGCAATTAGAATATGCCTTCCCAATTAACAAGCGCTTGCGTGGTTTTGTACAAATGTACAATGGTTATGGCATGAATTTATTGGATTATAATCACCGTCATCGTAGTATTGGGGTGGGGGTGATGTTAAATGATTGGAATGGACTGTAGTAAAATGATTTATTCTTGGTCTAATCCATTCACAACAGTGAAAAAGCGGTATAATCTTCACTTTGCCAGCCTATTATGGTTGGACATATAATTGTCTTTAATACTGACTAGAAAGTCGTGAGTATGGCGCAACAAAGTGACATTCCAAAAAAGAAACATTCCATTAAACGTTACTTGATTACAGGTCTTGTAGCGTGGTTGCCTTTGATGGTAACCATTTGGGTGATTACTTATGTGGTGAATGTAACCGATGGTTTGGTGCAGTTGTTGCCAGATGAATGGCGACCTGAACGGGTGTTGGGTTTTCCTATCCCAGGTTTAGGTTTTGTGATTACCGTTATTATTTTATTCGTTTCTGGTGTTTTTGCTGCCAATGTCATTGGTCGGAATATTCTGTTGTTCTGGGAGCGATTAATGGATCATATTCCGGGTGTTAAAAGCATTTATAGCAGTGTAAAAAAAGTATCAGAGTCGTTGCTATCCGATTCACGTCAATCGTTTAAAACACCCGTGTTGGTTCAATTTCCACGTGAAGGCATTTGGACCATTGGTTTTGTGTCAGGCAGTACGGTGGCGGATATGCAGTTTGATGATGATGGTGATGAGTATTTAGCCGTTTATGTACCTACCACACCCAATCCAACAGGTGGTTATTACATCATGACTAAAAAATCAGAGACACGGGAATTAAACATGAGTGTCGATGAGGCGTTAAAATATGTGATTTCTTTGGGCATGGTAACACCAGATATGGTGGAAGAAGCACCCATGCCAGTGCTTGTGAAAACAGCAGAAAAACAAGATTCAGTTAAAATTGAAAAATAAAAGGTTGAAGATGCGTACCAACTATTGTGGCTTAATTAATGAGCAATACTTAGAGCAAACCGTAACTGTAAAAGGTTGGGTTCATCGTCGCCGTGACCACGGTGGTGTGATTTTTATTGATTTGCGTGACCGTGAAGGCATGGTACAAGTGGTGATTGACCCTGATACTCCAGAGGCTTTCACGCTAGCAGATAGCTGCCGCAATGAATTTGTATTGCAAATTACAGGTCGTGTTCGTAGCCGCCCTGAAGGCACGAAAAATGACAAAATGATTTCTGGTGGTATTGAAATCTTGGGCAAAGAGATCGAAATCTTGAATGCAGCGGCAACGCCACCATTCCAAGTAGATGACGAAAACTTGTCTGAAAATGTGCGTTTGACCAATCGTGTGATTGATTTGCGTCGCCCACAAATGCAGAAAAACTTGCGTTTGCGTTACCAAGTTGCCATGGAAGTGCGTCGTTATTTGGATGACCAAGGTTTTATTGATATTGAAACCCCAATGTTGACTCGCTCAACACCAGAAGGTGCTCGTGATTACTTGGTGCCTAGCCGTGTTCATCCAGGTGAATTCTTTGCTTTGCCACAATCACCACAATTGTTTAAACAATTGTTAATGGTGGCTGGTTTTGACCGTTATTACCAAATTACCAAATGTTTCCGTGACGAAGATTTGCGTGCTGACCGTCAGCCAGAATTTACTCAGATCGACTTGGAAACATCATTCTTGACTGAAGATGAAATCATGGACATCACTGAATCGATGGCTAAACACATCTTCAAGAAAACCATGAATGTAGACTTGGGCGATTTCCCTCGCATGCCATTCTCTGAAGCCATGTTTGACTATGGTTCAGATAAGCCTGATATGCGCATTAGCTTGAAATTCACAGAATTAACTGATGTGATGAAAACGGAAGAGTTTAAAGTATTCCGTGGTGCTGCGGATATGGACAATGGCCGTGTTGTTGGCTTGCGTGTACCGAATGGTGCCAAATTCAGTCGCAAAGAAATTGATGAATACACCAAATTTGTTGGTATTTATGGTGCCAAAGGTTTGGCATACATTAAAGTCAATGACAAAGAAAACATCACCAATGACGAAAACAGTGGTTTGCAATCGCCTATCGTTAAATTCTTGTCTGTTGATGCACTAAAAGCCATTATGGCCAAAACAGGTGCTGAAAATGGCGACTTGATTTTCTTTGGTGCTGACAAAGAAAAAGTGGTTAATGAAGCCATTGGCGCATTGCGTATCAAAGTGGGCCATGAACATGGTTTGGAAAATGGTTACTTTGTGGATGAATGGAAACCATTGTGGGTTGTTGACTTCCCGATGTTTGAATACAGTGAAGAAGACAAGCGTTACAGCGCAATGCATCACCCATTTACCAGCCCCAAAGCTGGTCACGAAGATATCATGGTAAGCGACCCTGCTAATTGCTTGGCACGTGCTTATGATATGGTATTGAACGGTTGGGAAATTGGTGGTGGTTCTATCCGTATTCACCGTGCTGATGTCCAAACCAAAGTGTTCGAAGCATTGAATATCAGTGAAGAAGAGCAACAGAATAAATTTGGTTTCTTGTTGGATAACTTGAAATTTGGTGCACCTCCTCATGGTGGTTTGGCATTTGGTCTAGATCGTTTGGTAACGTTGATGGCTGGTGCAGAATCCATTCGTGATGTGATTGCTTTCCCAAAAACACAACGTGCTCAGTGCTTGTTGACCAATGCACCTAATGCTGTGGATGAGAAGCAATTAAAAGAGTTAAGCTTACGTTTGCGTCAAAAAGTTGAAGCGCCAAAAGAATAATGTCTTGGATTGAGATTGACGTTACACCAAACCCACTGTGAATACAGTGGGTTTTTTTATGCCTGTATTGTTGAAATTTGAGTCGAAATGATTTTAATGGGCCAGAGGAATCATGGTGAAAATTAACACACCATTTAGCAAGGGTTCATGATTAAGCTGGATAAACCCAGCTTAATTCAAAAATGATCTCAATTAATTGAGCGTGCCAGTGGTGACAATCAACTGATTAATGTCTTTTGGGGATAGGGGAATATTTAACTCCTGAATGGCTTCTTGGCATGCTTTGGAACGCAATATTTTTTTGACAAGATGCTGTTGATCATTGGCTTTCAGTGTTTTATCTAAGCAAGAAAAATGAACTTCAGTCCCATCTAAATGGGTGTTGTATACCTGTGCTTCTGTACCATTATTTCTATGTATTTCAAAAACTTTAATAATATTTTTGGTGCTTTTGGGGTTGCTAATGAGATAGGGGATGTTTTTAATG
>JASLDB010000046.1 GCA_030151665.1 Neisseriaceae bacterium | reverse complement strand
CGCCAAACTCCCAACACTAAGCCCCTAGCTAATGCTAGGGGCTTTTTTACGTCTATATCTTGCCTGGTACATCATGTCTTTCGTTGTATTTCTAACTTTTTACAATGGGTTATCTAAGCAATACGCATTAAGCTCCATTAAATGATTCCATCGAAAATTCACCTGATGATTTAAATCATATTGACTTATGGTGACTTACTAAAATGGCTACGGATATATTTTTGTTTTTTTTAAACTTAATGGCATATTTCAACTCATAATGGTATTCATATTGATGCAGTCTAAATAGAGATTTTTACAGTCGCTTTTTAATGTATTAGTGACATCGAAGTTTCACCATAAAAATGATCATTTCCTAGCCATGTTTTTTTATGTTGGCGATCTTTTGGCTAAAAATAGTGTTTAATTTTATCACTTTAAAGTACGACAATGAGATGAATTGGAGAAGTTATGTCAACAGAATTTAGTCAAAACGATAAGGCTTTTTTTGGCCATCCTAGACCGTTAAGTAGCTTATTTTTTACTGAGCTGTGGGAGCGGTTTTCTTATTACGGCATTCGCCCACTGTTAATTTTGTATATGATTGCCATGGTATCAGATGGTGGCTTGGGCTTGGATAGGCCAACGGCTTCTGCTGTGGTGGGGTTGTTTGCAGGATCTTTGTATTTGGTTACCCTATTGGGTGGCTGGTTTGCAGACAATTGGCTTGGGCAGGTTAGAGCTGTTTGGTATGGTGCTATTGTGATTGCCATGGGGCATTTGAGTATTGCCTTGTCGGCATTGTGGGGACCTTTTTTCTTTTATTTTGGTTTGGTGTGTATTGTTTTGGGTACAGGCTTATTCAAAACATGCATTTCAGTATTGGTAGGCACACTGTATGATGCAACTGATAATCGCCGCGATGCGGGCTTTTCATTGTTTTATATGGGTATTAACTTGGGGGCGTTTGTCGCACCTTTAATTTCGGGTTTGTTAATTAAAAACCATGGTTGGCATTGGGGGTTTGGCATTGGCGGACTTGGGATGTTATTGGCTTTGGTTATTTTTCGTTTATGGACTATCCCGCGCATGCGCCATTTTAATGCTTTGCGTGGAAAACCTTGTGATTGGAACCAATCTATACAGAAAAATCGTCATGTGAACAAAGTGTTGGTTCTCTTCTTGGGTTCTTTGTTTATTGTTATTGCATTGACGACATTGGGGATAATTAGCATCAATCCTGTGGTGCTAGTATCATATATGACGGTTCTAATTACCTTGTGTATTGTTTCGTATTTTACCTATTTATTGCTGTTCTGTGGTTTGTCTAAGGAAGATAAGCTCAAGTTGCTAATCTGTTTTGTGTTATTGGTGACTGCTGCATTATTTTGGGCCGCATTTGAGCAGAAGCCAACATCATTTAATCTTTTTGCACAAGATTATACTGATCGCATGGTGATGGGAATGGAAATTCCTACGGTTTGGTTTCAGTCGATTAATGCCATGTTTATTATTCTTTTTGCGCCGATTGCTGCATGGTTGTGGATGACTTTGGGCCGTCAAAAACGGGAACCCAGTTATGTAGGTAAGTTTGTTATGGCATTGGTGTTCGCCGCGGGTGGTTTTGCTTTAATGGCATTGGCAGCGAAATCAGTATTGGTGGATGGTGGCTTGGTTTCGCCTTTGTGGTTAGTGGGCAGTATCTTTTTGTTGACTTTGGGTGAGTTATGTTTGAGTCCAGTGGGTTTGTCAACAATGACCAAATTGGCACCAGCTGTGATGCGTGGACAGGTAATGGGCTTGTGGTTTACTGCATCGGCTTTGGGTAATTTAATGGCTAGCTTAATTGGTGGTCATGTTTCAAAAGAGGATTTGGGAAGTCTACCAACATTGTTTATACGTTGCGTGGTGGCTTTGTTGATTGGTGCAGTGGTTTTATTTTTGTTGAAAAAACCAATGATGGGTTTATTAAAACAAGATAAAACAGTTAAAGGATAAAAATGATACTGGATAGTGTTCCTGCTAAATTGGCGGCTTTGCGTGCGTTGATGCAAAAGAAAAAAATGGATGCCTATATCGTGATGAGCGCAGATCCCCACATGTCAGAGTATTTGCCACACTATTGGCAAACAAGGGCATGGTTAAGTGGTTTTTCTGGCTCTGTGGGTACTCTAGTGGTTACAGCTGACTTTGCTGGTTTGTGGGTTGATGGGCGCTATTGGGTACAAGCAGAGCAACAGTTGTTGGGGAGTGGTTTTGTTTTGCAAAAACTAACAGCGAAATCCGAATCCACTCATGTTGCTTGGTTGGTTAATCATTTACCAGAGAATGCGTGCATTGGGGTGGATGGACAAGCTTTATCGGTTGCTAATGGACAAGCTTTATTGACAGCAGTAAAACGCAAAAATATGCATGTTGTGATGGATGCGGATTTAATCAGTTCATTGTGGCTAGACCGAGAGGCACTGCCATGTGCACCCATTATTGCTATGAAAAAAGGTTTGAATGCCAAAAGTCGTGCTGAGAAATTGACCATCATGCGTACTATACTGTGTGAAAAACAGGTAACTGCCCATTTCATTTCATCTTTGGATGATATTGCGTGGTTATTAAATTGCCGTGGTGCAGATGTGGCATTTAATCCTGTCTTTTTAGCCCATATCTTGCTTACAGAATCTATGTGTATCTTGTTTGTTGATACGCACAAAATCAGTCAAACCTTGCAAATCGAATTGGCAAAAGATGGCGTCGCAATTTTAGATTATGCAGCTTGCGCTGATTATTTAGCGACCTTGGCAGATGAGCGCATTTTATTGGATGCCAATAAGGTGTCCGTAAAGCATTGGCAAACTTTTTCATCCAATATACAGATTGAATGGGGAGTGAATCCATCAACACTATTGAAGTCATGTAAAGCTGAAGGTGAAATTGACCACATTAAAGTAGCAATGAAAAAAGATGGTGTGGCATTGGTACAGTTTTTGATGTGGTTAGAGCAAGCCATCGCAATGAATAGCCCCATAACCGAATTAACCATTGCTGAAAAGCTATTGGCATATCGTTCATTACAGGCCAATTTTTTGGGTGAGAGTTTTTCGACTATTGCTGGTTTTAATGCCAATGGTGCTTTACCCCATTACCGTGCAACAGAAAAAAATCATGCCACCATCCAAAAAAATGGCTTGTTGTTGATTGACTCGGGTGCACAGTATGAAGAAGGCACTACAGATATTACGCGGATGATTGCTGTGGGTGAATTATCACCACAACAAAGAAAAGATTGCAGTTTGGTACTGAAAGCCCATATTGCTTTGGCACGTGCTATTTTTCCAGAGGGGATTGCTGCACCGCTTTTAGATGGTATTTGTCGTCAGGCCCTGTGGCAAGAGCAATTGGATTATCGACATGGTACTGGTCATGGTGTGGGGTTTGCTTTGAATGTGCATGAGGGACCACAGGTGTTGTCATATTATGCACCAATTACAGAACACAGCAGCATGCGAGCAGGCATGGTGACATCGAATGAGCCAGGTTTATACCATGAAGGTCAATATGGTATTCGTATTGAGAATTTGGTGGTCAATCGTTTATTGCCTAGTCAAAATAGCTATGGTGATTTTTTGTTTTTTGAAACATTGACTTTATGTCCCATCAGTACTACTTGCTTGGATGTGTCTTTGTTAAATGAGGCCGAGAAGCAATGGTTGAATGAATACCATCAAATGGTGTATCAGCAGTTAGTTGATGCGTTAACACCTGATGAGCAAAATTGGTTAAAAACGGCAACTGCAGCCATTTGAAGTGGTGTCAACCCAGACCGATGTGCAAGCATCGGTTTTTTGTGGGTAAAAAATGAAAAGATGATGAAATAGCATGAAATTTTTTTTGCTTTCTGGATAAGTAAGTAAGATAATAAGCCCTATTTTTTGTAAGGTTATTTTTTTAGGTTAGCTATGTCATACCACACACTTGATTCAATTAATGTTAGCGGCAAAACCGTTTTAATTCGCTCTGACATGAACGTGCCTTTTAAAGAAGGCAAAATTACTGACGACACCCGCATTGTGGCTTCTTTGCCCAGTATTCGTTATTGCTTAGATAATGGTGCTGGTGTGATTGTTTTGGCGCACTTGGGTCGCCCCAAAGAAGGTGAATTCCGTGATGAAGATTCATTGGCTGTGGTGGCGAAGTATTTGTCTGACGTTTTGAAACAAGATGTGAAGCTGATTGGTGATTGGCAATCGACACCACCAAAAGTTGCTGCTGGTGAAGTGGTGATTTTGGAAAATGTTCGCTTAAATGTTGGCGAAAAGAAAAATGATGATGCCTTGGGTCAAGCTTATGCAGCTTTGGGTGATGTATATGTCAATGATGCTTTTGGTGCAGCACATCGTGCACAAGCATCAACCCATGCGGTGGCAAAATTTGCCAAAGAAACTTGTGCAGGTTTGTTATTGGCTTCAGAATTGGAATCGTTGGCTCGAGCAACCAATCAACCAGAACGCCCGCTGGCCGCCATTGTTGCTGGCAGCAAGGTATCAACCAAATTGACTATTTTAGAAGCATTGGCTGATCAAGTGGATCAACTGATTGTTGGTGGTGGTATTGCCAATACTTTCTTATTAGCAAAAGGTTTTAATATTGGACAATCTTTAGCTGAACCTGATTTATTAGCTGAATCTATCCGAATTATGGATAAGATGGAAGCCAAAGGTGGAACGGTTCCATTGCCAACTGATGTGGTTGTGGCCAAGGCTTTTAGTGAGAGTGCTGAAGCGATTGTTAAAAATATTGCAGATGTGGAATGTGATGATATGATTTTGGATATTGGTCCTGATTCTGCGAAAGTGTTAGCTAACATGTTGCAACAAGCCAAAACCATTGTTTGGAATGGCCCTGTTGGGGTGTTTGAATTTGACCAGTTTGCCAATGGTAGTAAAGTGGTTGCAGAAGCTATCGCCCAAAGCCCAGCTTTCTCATTAGCTGGTGGTGGTGATACGTTGGCTGCGATTGCCAAATTTGGTGTGACGGAAAAGATTGATTACATCAGTACTGGTGGCGGTGCATTCTTGGAGTTTTTAGAAGGAAAAGAATTGCCAGCTGTGGCGATTTTGTCAAAATAATACTGACATTCAAAAATAGCTGTTCTACTGGTTAGGACAGCTATTTTTATTTAAAGGATACCTGGTGGTTCATTTACAGATTAAACAGTTCAATTTTTTGCTGGTATCGAAAATGGGCTTGGTTCTTTTTTTTATATTTAACCTACTGCCCATGCCAAAATTGCAAGGGTATCAGTATGGTAGCATCATTTTGTTGTTAGGTAGTTTGCTTTACCTCTTCTCTAGCTTATTTAGGCAGCAGCAAGAGGCAAAGCAAGAAGTGACATACAATACATGGGCGGTAGGCTTAGGATGTGCTTGGGTTTTGTATGCAAGTGTGCAGATGATTGGTGCTGCTTGGTATGGTGATGTAGCACAAGGCTTGAATGATATTTATCCTTTTTTATTATCACTGCCGGTTTTCTTTCTGTTAAGACGACAAGGTCTCGCTGGAACATGGGTATACAAACTGAATGGTCTTGGCAGTATGGTTTTGTTCGTGGCTTGTGTGGCCTTTCGCCTGTAAGCCAGTTCAGATTATGATGTCAGAACCTTAAATACCCTGGGCATGATGTCCATACAATTTGCTTGTTTGGTGGCAGTGATGTTTGCTGTGAATATAGCCGCTTGCATGGATTCGTTAGTGAAGAAGCATTCGGCATATTCTGTGTGTTTTTTCTTAGCGATGGTCTTATCTGGTTTGTTGGTTTTGTTTTCGACCGCAAGAGGCTCTTGGCCAAGCTTGCTGCTGATTCCTTTATTGTCTGTTCTGTGTTTTTATCAATGGGTGACTAAAAAACAATGGATGATTTTATTTGGCGTGTCATTGGTTTTGGTCATGGGTTTGGTTTCGGTACCACAAGTGAAGCAAGTTCTGTGGCAAGAGGGCCGAATTAGCGAAGCCATTTCAGACATGGATGCTTTAAAGCAAGGTGAAAACAATACTTCCATTGGTTTGCGCTTTTTGATGTGGGAAAATGCAGTCCAGCTTATCGTCCAAAAGCCCATCGTTGGTTGGGGGGAAATAGGGTTTAAGCAAGAAAAGAAAAGATTGGCGTTGCATGATGAAGGTATCAAAGACATTGCGAATTTTGGCCACCCTCACAATGAAATTTTGAATGTGTGGGTTAAATATGGTTTGTTGGGCTTAATATCCTTGTTATTGGTTTATGGGGTTCCCATGGCATTCTTTTGTCGTCAATTTTGGCAAGTACAACAGCCTGTGCATCGCAAAACCTTGGCTTTTGCTGGCATGGCAGTGGTTGTATGCTTTATGGCTGCGGGGCTGACACAGACGATTTTTGCCCACAATAGTGGTCGATTGTATTATGCAATGGTTGTGGTCATTGTTTTTGCCTTATTATCTGGCAAGGATAGTCAACAAGTGGTTTAGTTAAGTGTGTTTTACAATTTATAGT
>JASLDB010000010.1 GCA_030151665.1 Neisseriaceae bacterium | reverse complement strand
GATAGCAAATTTGCTCATTCGTATCACAAAAAGTACCATCAGAAAAAGTGAATTGACTTTCATCAGTGTGATTGTCATTCACAATGGCACGGGCACGGGTCTGGTCTAAGTAATTACCAGTTAATGATGGTGAAACACCATTTTTGTCAGCACAGACATATTGATCGCATAACACACCTTGTTTGGGTGAGTTAAGTGGTTGAGCATGGACACTGATTGAACTTATCATGGCCAATGCCCATAATCCTAATGCAAATCGTTGTTGTAAAGTCATTTTCTATCCTTTTACTATTTAATTATACCATTGGTATAATTATTTTAAGGCAATTGTATTGAAATTTCCTTGTTTTTTTAATTAATTTACAGTGGTCGATGGCAGAGGCGGTGCTATTGATGTAGGTAGTCGATATGCTTTACATAGATTGGATTCAATAGACGAGCTGTGGGGTGAATTTATTTTTATCTTTACGTGGTCGACATAAAAAAAGCCTTCATACGAAGGCTTTTAAAGCAATGTATTACCTAATCAATAAATTAAAATTTAGTTTAGGTAATTGATTGTCATGAAAATTAACGGCCAAACAATTTTTGGGTAGCTGTTTTGTTTACTTTGCTGCGTTTACCATTGCTATCAAAGTATCTGTCAACATAACAGGTTTTGGCATCAACATCACAGAATGTACCATCAGAAAAAGTGAAACGTACTTCATCATCGTGATTGGCCAGCACGATTTTGCGTGCGCGGGTTTGGTCTAAATAATTGCCAGTTAATGATGGTGAAACACCATTTTTGTCAGCACAGACGTATTTGTCGCACAACACACCTTGTTTGGGTGATGTTAGTTGTTGAGCGTTGGCTGTCAATGAAAACGTTGCGGTCGCAGCAAATAAAGCCATTGCGATGTGTTTTTTAAAAGCCATGTGTTTTTCCTTATGTACGATGAGTTTATTTTATTCCTATGGAATAATTTTATTTTAATACAAAGAAAATAAATTTTCACTTAAATTATGATGAAAAATTTTTATGCAGATAAAATAACATTAAATGTTAAGTGGCTGATAATTATTTGATTGTAAAAAATTAAAGTAGTTTATTAATGATAAAAATTCATTATATTTGTTTATTGTGAATGGATTATACTCATTGCTTGCCAATAAATAATACATAAATGAGATTGATAAAAGGAGAATGGCATGACAGCCCCGGTATTAAATTCCAATAAATCACGTATCAAGGCGATTATCGGTAGCGCGTCTGGTAATTTGGTTGAGTGGTACGATTTTTATATTTATTCATTTTGTGCTTTGTATTTTGCCCATGCTTTTTTCCCAAAAGGTGATCAAACAACTGAGCTTTTGCAAACTGCAGCCGTTTTTGCGGTTGGTTTTTTTATGCGTCCATTGGGTAGCTGGTATTTTGGTCGATTGGCCGACAAAGTAGGGCGCAAGCATTCTATGCTGATTTCGGTTTTGATGATGTGTGCTGGCTCTTTGGTGATTGCGTTTGTGCCAACATATGAAACCATTGGCGTGGCTGCGCCCATTATTTTGCTCTTGGCTCGCATTACCCAAGGTTTTTCTGTTGGGGGTGAATATGGTGCAACCGCAACTTACATGAGTGAGGTGGCGACATCAGAAAACCGTGGTTTTTTATCATCATTTCAATATGTGACATTAATTGGTGGTCAGCTTTTGGCTTCTGCGGTGGTGGCGATTTTGCTATTGGTGTTAAGCAAAGAAGAAATGAGTGCTTGGGGCTGGCGCATTCCTTTTTTTATTGGGGCCGTATTGGCGGTGGTTTCTGTTGTGATGCGTCGTAACTTAGTAGAAACACTCAATAAAAAAGTATCTGAGAAAAAAGAAGCAGGTTCTTTTAAAGAATTATTACGTCATCCACGTTCTATGTTGGTGGTTTTGGGTATTACAGCTGGTAGTTCAACCATTTTCTATACCTTTACGACGTATATGCAAAAATTCTTGGTGAATACATCTGGTTTTGAAAAAGACACAGCAACCTTTATCATGACGGCAGTGCTCTTTATATTTATGTTGGTGCAACCGCTTTATGGTTGGATGTCAGATAAAATTGGTCGTCGTTTGTGCATGATTTTGTTCGGTGTGTTTGGTGTATTGACTACTGTGCCGATTATGTCGAGTATTGCACAAAGCAGTTCCGTGGCCGTGGTGATGATTTTGATTTTATTGGGCATGGGCTGGATTAGTTTTTACACAGCCATTAGTGGTATTGTGAAGGCCGATTTATTCCCAGCACACATTCGTGCTTTGGGTGTTGGTTTGCCTTATGCCATTGCCAATGCTATTTTTGGTGGCAGTTCTGAGTTTATTGCTTTGAAATTGAAATCAATCGGCTATGAGCAATATTTTTTCTATTATGTGACAGTGGTGATGGCGATTGCGTTAATCAGTGCCTTGGCGATGCCAGATAATCGCAAGAGCGGCATGATTGACCAAGATAAACATTGATTGGTATGAGCAAAAAAAGCCAGCATCTTGCTGGCTTTTTTGTTTGTCATTAAATGATTAATGTGGTGCTCGAGGAATGGTTTTCTTCAAATCATCAACACTCATGCTAGCCAACACACTGCCAGCTTGTGGTAATTTCAAAATATGGGGTTTGATTTTGCCAATCACATGCATTTCACAGGGTTTGCAGTCAAATTTTAGCGTTAAGACTTCGTCATTGTGAATCAATTGCATGGGGGTGACTTTGGTGCGAACACCTTGCACACCTTTGGCTTGTTTGGGGCACAAATTAAAGGCGAAACGTAAACAATGTTTGGTAATCATTACGGGGACTTCGCCAGTTTCTTCATGTGCCTCGTAGGCCGCATCAATCAATTGCACACCATGTTTATGATAAAACTCACGGGCTTTTTGGTTGTAGACATTGGCCAAAAAAGATAAATGGGTTTCTGGATAAATGGGTGCTGGATTGGTTTCGGCTTTGCGCACACCACGCACATAGGCTTTAAGGCGTTCTTGGTCTAAGCTTTCAAT
>JASLDB010000295.1 GCA_030151665.1 Neisseriaceae bacterium | reverse complement strand
TGGGTTGTTGAAAAAGGCACCAAAGTTTTGTGGGAAGTTCACAGTGATTTCTTTGTAAAACACTACTTGTCTGCTATCTAAGTTTTCCTCGCCCTGACTGCTCTCCTTCCTTAAGCGTCAGGGCTTTTTTGACTCTATTTCGTGCCACTTCTTTTAAGGAGAATAGACATGAGCACCAATGCGATTTTGCCCAGTGTTGCCGAATTTTTAGCCCAACCCCATGCCTCATGGATTGATGGCAAAGTCATTGCACAGCAAACCTTGCAAACTGATGTTTTCAACCCTGCAACAGGGGAAGTATTAACCCAAGTATCAACTTGCCAATTAAGTGATATGCAAGCGGCTGTCCAAAATGCCCACGATGCTTTTAGTGACCAACGCTGGTCGGGTATGCGCCCTGCTGATCGTGAAAAAATATTGTACAAATTATCTGAATTGCTGCTCGAACATGGCGAAACCTTGGCACAATTAGAAACCTTAAATCAAGGTAAATCCATCCATATTTCTCGTGCTGTTGAAGTGCAGTCAACCGCTGAATACATTCGCTATATTGCAGGTTGGACCACCAAAATCATGGGGGAAACCATGGATGTATCCATTGCTATCCCAGAAGGTGCTAAATACACAGCCTACACCCAAAAATCACCCATTGGTGTGGTGGCTGCGATTGCTCCTTGGAATTTTCCTTTGGCTATTGCTGCGTGGAAAACCATTCCCGCTTTGGCTGCAGGTTGCTCAGTGGTATTGAAACCAGCTCATGAAACGCCACTAACTGCCCTGTATTTGGCGCAATTGGCACTAGAAGCTGGCGTTCCTGCTGGTGTATTCAATGTGCTAGTTGGAGCAGATGGTCAAATTGGTCAAGCCTTGGTAGAACATCCTTTGATTCGCAAAGTCACGTTCACCGGCTCAACAGCTGTGGGCAAAAAAGTGGGGCATGCTGCGATTGAACACATGGCACATTTTGCTTTGGAATTGGGTGGAAAAAACCCCATGATTATCATGGATGACGTGGCCGTTGAAACCGCTGTCAATGGCATCATGATGGGGGCTTTTTTAAATTCAGGGCAAGTTTGTGCAGCCGCTTCACGCATCTATGTGCATGAAAAAATCTACCCTGCCGTAAAAGAGGCTATTTCCCAAGCCATTTCTCAAATTAAGGTTGGTGCAGGTCTTGATGAAAGCACGCAAATCCAAGCCGTCATTTCTAAAAAACAACAAGACAGCATTTTGGCACACATTGCGACAGCCAAAGCGGAGGGTGCAACAGTATTATCAAGCCCAATGCCTGAAGGCTCAAATGGCTATTTTGTACCTGCAACCGTGGTAACCGATACCCAAGCCCATAGCAGTATCTTAAAGCAAGAAGTGTTTGGCCCTGTGATTGCCTTGGTACCTTTTGCCAGTGCGGATGAAGCCATTGCGTTAGCCAATGATTCTGAATACGGTTTGGCAGCGAGCTTGTGGACCAACAATTTAAACCACACCATGAACATGGTGCCACGCATTCATGCAGGTACGGTATGGGTCAATTCACACGTTCCATTGGATCCAGCCATGCCATTTGGCGGTGTCAAACAATCAGGAATTGGTCGTGAATTTGGCAAAACATCGGTAGAAAGTTTCACCGAAACCAAAACCGTGTGTATTGCGCATTAATTTATAATCAATCATCAAAGAATATTTCTGCTTTTTTATTTAGTTTATTAATATTTATTGCCAATATTATTAATATTATTGAGAGAAAAAAGAAAGTATTCGCCCTCACCTATCTAAGCATCGGTTTAGATAGGTTTTTTTATTCCATCAAAACACTAGACAAATAATTTTTTAATTACTAATATATTACAAAATAATTACTAATATATTAGCCAAGCATTCGCAATGGCATAACAACACTGTGCATCAAAACATGCACAAAGGAAAAAAGGAGAAACACCATGGGCGCACATACTGTCGACCGTGGCAATGAGCGCAAAGTCGCTATGGCTACCATTATCGGTACCACTGTTGAGTGGTACGACTTTTTCATTTATGCCAGTGCCGCAGGCTTGGTATTCAAACATTTGTTTTTCGCACCCGCAGGCAATACTTTGGGCACATTAATTGCCTTTGCTTCTGTTGGTGTCAGTTTCTTATTTCGCCCTCTGGGTGCATTTTTAGCAGGTCATTATGGTGACAAGATTGGTCGTCGTGCCATGTTGGTGGTGACATTAATCTTAATGGGGGCATCGACCACCTTAATTGGCTTGCTACCAACTTATGCCAGTATTGGTATTGCTGCACCCATCTTGCTGGTTTTGCTGCGTGTTATACAAGGTATTTCTGCTGGTGGTGAATGGGGTGGTGCTGTCTTAATGGCAGTTGAACATGCACCCGACGGCAAACGAGGTCGTTTTGGTGCTTTCCCACAAATCGGCGTGCCTTTGGGCTTGTTGTTGGCTTCTGCTGTATTGGCATTAATGAGCGGTGTGATTTCACCAGGAGATGCTTTTATTGAGTGGGGTTGGCGTGTACCATTTTTACTGAGCATTGTATTGCTGTTTTTGGGTCATTGGATTCGCCGTACAGTGGATGAAAGCCCTGTGTTTGAGGAAATCAAAGAACGCAAAGCCAATGCAGAACGTCCTGTGATTACCTTGTTCAAAAACCATGGTTTATTGGTATTGTTAGCCGCATTGGTTTTTGCTGGCAACAGTGCATTGGGTTACATGACCACAGGTGGTTTTATCCAAAACTACACCACTGACCCCAATGGTCCTTTGCAAATGGATCGTACACCCGTATTGTTAGCAGTTGCTGCTGCCGCTGCAACGTGGATGCTTTTCACGTTTATGGCTGGTGTTTGGTCTGATAAAATCGGTCGACGCAATGTGTATTTAATTGGTTGGGCGGTACAATTGGTTGGTGTATTTACCCTATTCCCACTGGTGAACATGGGCACTTGGCAAAGCGTATTAGCGGCATTGGTATTGTTATCAGTCGGCATTGGCTTAACCTATGGTGCACAATCGGCTTTTTATTCTGAAATGTTCCCAGCATCCATTCGTTTTTCTGGTGTATCAATTTCATATGCCATTGGTGCCATTGTTGGTGGTGCTTTCTCACCCATGATTTCTGCTGCGATTGTTGCACAAACGGGCAGTACAGAATCTGTGGTTTATTATTTAACAGGCATGACTTTGGTTGGCTTGGTGGCGACTTTATTGCTCAAAGACCGCAGCAATATTCCATTGGGCCCACAATACGAAGCTTTGCAAAATGAGTCTGCTATTTATGGCATCAAGACCAAGGATAAAGCACAAAACAATATTGTGACAGATTAAGCCTGTCGCCCCTGACTTTAAGACCGCTTAGGCG
>JASLDB010000287.1 GCA_030151665.1 Neisseriaceae bacterium | reverse complement strand
GTCGGGTTATACCGTTACACCATTATTTAATCAAACCAATATCAAGAAGGAAATCACATGACGTGGTTTAAAACAGCAGTATTTAGTGTCGCCTTATTGTGTGCCGCTGCGGTACAAGCCAAATCACCAGCGATTGAAAAAAATACAGTATTTTGGCAAATTAGCAAGGCAGATCAGCCAACATCGTATTTGTATGCGTATTATGATTTTGCCAAAAAAGATGAGCAAGTTCCTTATGCCGTGTGGGATGTGTATGACAAAACCAGTCGAACCATTATTGCCATTGATTATCCTGATGAAAATAGTGAGAAGTTTAGACGTGAAATGCAAGAAATGGCTAGGCTGAGTCAAGGTGGCGATTTAGAAAAGGTCTTGGGTAAAAAACGATTGGATGATGCCAGAAAAGCCATTCGCCGTTATGGTGATGCGAATTGGTTAGCAACCTATGATGTACAAATTGAGCCATTTGGTAATGAAACCCAAACGGTGATGTTTGCATCAGCTTTGTTTTATGCCATGAAGCCCATGAGCCTAGAAAATTGGGACATGCGTGCAACCAAACAAATAGAAGACAAGAGTAAGGCGGATGCCAAAGAAATCTTGTATTTGGGTGGGATTAATGCCAATTTACGCCAGTTTTTAAAATTTTCTGATCGCTATTGGCAGTTACAAGTGGACAATATTTTAGACAGTGGCCCCAAAAAATTTGGTGCGTATATTGAAAAGAGCTATGCAGCTTATCAAAATAATGACATCAAAACCATGCGTGAATTGGAAAAGAAACATGAGTTAGGTCGTTTAAGCCAAGCGGATCAAGACCTGATTGAAAGCGATGGTGCAGTGTATCTAAAAACCATGCATGATCGTTATATTAATCGCTTGGTATTGATGTTGCCACAAAAAAGCAGTTTGATTGTTGTGCCTGTTGAAAATGTGAGTCGTGACGATAACCTACTGAGTCGATTAGAAGAAAAGGGTTACACCATCACCCCTTTGTCTTTAAATAAGCAATAATGACCGATTTTTAATTTGATTAAAAAAGCCAATCCAAACCAGATGATTTGGATTGGCTTTTTTGTGTATTAAAGCTTTTGTTGCAAAAATGGATTACTTTGTCTAATCTATCGTGAATCAATAGAAGAATGGAGTGGAGATGATTGAATCATTAGACCATTTGGTATTGACCACACGAGATAAGGTGGCTTGTGTTGACTTTTATACCCGTGTGCTGGGCATGAGATTGGACGTATTTGGACAAAATCGGTTGGCTTTTCATTTCGGATCACAAAAAATCAATGTGCATGAATATGGTCATGAATTTGAACCCAAAGCGCATTTGCCTGTGCCTGGTAGTCTGGATTTGTGTTTAGTAAGCCGGCAAACGGCTGCTGATGTTATTTTGCATTGCCAAGCCCAAAATTGGCCTATTGTAGAAGGACCTGTCATGCGAACAGGAGCAGTCGGGCAAATTGAATCGGTTTATTTGCGTGACCCTGATTTGAATTTGATTGAAATTGCTCACTATGGGGTACAAAAAGCATGTTATTAGATTGTTGGGATTATCCACAGCCATTTTTATTGCCTATTGAGGTAAAAGCAGAGCACATTGATGGTTTAGGGCATGTGAATAATACACAATATGTAACATGGATGGAAAATTGTGCTTGGCAACACTCTGAGCATTTGCAATTGGATTTGGCACAGTATCGAGCTTTGGATCGGGCAATGGTGATTACTCGACATGAGATTGATTATTTAGGCAGTGCTTTTTTACATGAAGAATTATTGATGGCCACTTGGGTGGGCAAAATTGAAAAATCTTTGACAATGAAGCGATATTTTCAACTGTACAGACCCAAAGATCAGACAACCCTGCTGCGAGCCAGTACCCAATTTGTTTGTATTGCCTTGTCAACAGGTCGAGCGAAAAGAATGCCAGAATTGTTTGTAAATGGTTATGGTCAAGCCATCAGCAAAGTTGACTTTTAGACATACGATGAAAAAGAGAGAATTTAACATGAATGTAGAGCGTCAGGAAAAACTTGCAGCACTGTATGAATCTTATAAAGCTTTTGATGATGGACAAGAAGATCGATTAAATCGTTGGCGCAATATTGAGCCTGAATCAGCACAGTTCTTGGCAATCACCTTGCGTGCTATGCGTGCCCAATCGGTTTTGGAGATCGGAACATCCAATGGTTTTTCGACCTTGTGGTTGGCTGATGCTTTGCAAAGCACGGGTGGTCAGATGGAAAGTGTTGAATTAGAGGCAACAAGAACCGCTTTGGCGGCACAGTCCTTGCAAGATTTTGGTTTGGATGCGGTGGTGAAGTTGCATACAGCAGATGCTGGGATTTTTTTGTCACAATGCCAAGGCAGTTATGATTTTATTTTGTTGGATGCAGAACGCAAATATTATCCACAATATTGGCAAGATTTAAAGAATATTATGCAACGACGCCCCCATACTTTATTGGTTGTGGATAATGTATTGTCTCATGCTGACCAGGTGGTTGATTTTATTTCATTAATTAAACAAGATGGTGAGCAATTTATGTTGACTACCTTGCCAATAGGGGCAGGATTGTTATTGGTTACACAGGCTTAATAAATAGCATCAAAAAAAGCACATTATTGATGTGCTTTTTTTGATAGAAACTTATTTAAAATATTGGTTTAAGGCTATTCATTGTTTGATTGTTTGCTTAAGTGATTATGAAATAGGTATTTGTATCCATAAAAAAGCCACAGCGTGCTGTGGCCAGTAGGGCGGTGATGGGTTATTTTTTGGTTGTAGCCGTTTTACCAAATAATTTTTGGGTATACTCTTTTGACACTGCACTGCGCTTGCCATCGCCTTCAAAGTAACGATCAACATGGCATTTTTGGGTGGTGGCATCACAAAAAATACCATTGGCGAAGGTGAATGCTTTGCTATCAAATTCGCCTTGGCCAAATACTTTTTGGGCTTGTTTTTTGCCCAAGTATTGGGTGGTTAATGTTTTTGATAAGCCATTTTTATCTGCACAAGCGTATTGATCACACAAGATACCTGCTTTGGGTGAGGTAATTGTTTTGCTACCAGCGGCCATACTGATGGCGCTGGCTAAAATGAAGGCGGTGAATAAAGCTGTTTTAGCGATTTTCATGTTTTTTCCATCTGAAAAATAAACAAATGATTTCCCCATCGTGCTGATGGGGAAAATGGCTTACAGTTTATTGATGGCAAATGATAGCGTCAATAAATTAATGCCTTGAATCAGCAAATCCATGCCCAATAATAAGCCCAATACCCACAATGGTGAGGTGGGGTTATTGGCAATCAATAGACCTGTTACCAATAGTAATATACCAGAGAGCAAAATCCAGCCCCAGCCTGATAATGGTCGTACTTGAAAAGCATTGATAATGCGCACAATACCACCAGCAATAATAAATACCGCTATTAACCAAGTTAAGGCAGATGCAGTGGCCAAGGGGGCTTTAAATGCAAAAAAACCGGCCAGAATATAAAAAATACTAAAAAGTAGCCACAACCAACGTTGCCAACCTGATAAGGCACTAAAAGAAGTTACGGCTTGTAATATCCCACCAAAAATCATTAAAAAACCGAATAAATACACGGATGTTAAGGTTGCCATGCTGGTAAAACTGATAAAGGCGATGCCACTAATGGTTAAGAGAACACCCAATGTGATTAAGATAGGGCGACTGGCTTTGATTCGCTCGATTCTGTCTTTGGGTGCAATAATGCTTGGAATGGTGTTTGGCATGATATGTCCTTTATTTACACAATAAGTTAGGCTAAATGCCATGATGATTATTAATCTAGCAAATTTGATGTGCATAGGCTATTCTAATTAACAATAGAATCTATATTGAAATGAAATAGATGGATGGGTATAGGCTCTTGTATACTTTTGCTTACTTAATAATACTTAACAAGAGGGTAAGACAGCGTGACCATGCCAGAATTAGATATACGGCTTTTGTACATTTTTATGGCCATTTATCAACACCAAAGTGTTAGCCGTGCTGCACAAGTCATGAATATTGCCCAATCGGCTGCCAGTATTGGTTTGAATAAGCTCAGGAAGCATTTTGATGATCCTTTGTTTATTCGAGTGGGGCATACCATGCAAGCGACTGATATTGCAGAAGCATTGTATCCTCAAATGGTTAAAACGGTACAAAGTTTTCAAAGCTTACAAAACTTCCAAGTATCGTTTGACCCCAAGCACAGTACCCGTGAATTCACCATTGCCATGACCGATATTGGACATGTGGCATTGATGCCTAAATTAATGGCTTATTTACAAGTCCATGCACCTCAAGTTCGATTGAATATTCGACCCATTAATGCCCAATTGAAAAAGAACATGGCCGATGGTGAAATTGATTTGGTGATTGGTTTTTTACCGCAGCTTGAAGCTGGTTTTTATCAACAAACTTTGTTTACACAGCATTATGTTGGTTTATCAGCATCTACCCATCCTCGGATGGGTCATAAGCATAAAGTAGCAGTGCACGATTACTGCCAAGAGCGGCATATAGATGTTCATCCTTTTGATGAGGAAGGTAATTTATTGATTGCACAGTTAAAACGTTTGCAAATTTCTCGTGACGTTTTGATTAAAGTGCCCAATTATTTGGGTGTGGATATTTTATTACAATCATCGGAATGGATTGCGACAGTACCACAAATTTTGGCTGATTTCTTGGAGAAAAAGAGTGGGTTGCATCGCTTTGATTTGCCATTTGCCAATGAAGACTATGCCATTAAATTGCATTGGCATGAGAAGCTGCACAAAAACAAAGATCATCAGTGGTTAAGGCAAGTGTGTTTTGAATTGTTTAATGTTAATAATATTGATCAATAAAAGGTGAATAGGCAATCCTTAATGTGTGATGGACATTAAGGGTTTTCAAGCACTATTGATGGAACTGTGTTATTGAATCACCCTCTGTGAGGTTGGGTATTTTGATAAGCCCAATTGTCTTTATGAATCAATAGAAAAAAGCTTTGTGCATCTTGATATGTATATAGGGCCTAAAGCCAATGTAATATACATTTATATTGATTTCGCACGTGTTTTTATAGAGGCCAAAGCATGTTTATGCCAAAGGATTGATTCGCCACTATACTATTGTGATGGGTGCTAAATTTTCCTTTTCCACTGCCAATGAAAGAAAGACAAAGTATCGTGTTGGATACTGCTGTCTTTTTGAGTGAGCAAAATAGCTTGTAATAAGCGGTGGATAAATTGGGATTTTTCATGTGGTTGTTGAATACTGCTATTTTGAACCATGTGCAAAATATGTCGATAGCGTTTTGATGGGGCAATAGGATAAATATAGCGATAAGCCAATAGTGCAATGATGGGGCCTGCAACAATGGCCAAGGCATTGCTAATGCTTTGACTGAGGGTAATGTGCATGGGGTAACTTGGCTGCAGTAAAATTAGCAATACCATAATATAATCAAATGCCATTAGGACAAGTGGGCGGTAAGCAAAGACCAAAATACAGGTGATAATAAACGGTACCATCATCCAAACCATGTGCCATGATGATTGGGCATAAGGCCACAATGTCCACATGCATATTAAAGCTGCCATTGCGCCTAAGGCTTGCCCTTTAATAACATTGCGCATAAAGATAGCTGGATTATCAAAGGATGCGAATAACGACAGCATAACAGATAAGCCAAGTATCAAATAAGG
>JASLDB010000283.1 GCA_030151665.1 Neisseriaceae bacterium | reverse complement strand
GTAAAAGGTGCCACAATCGTGGTGTAGCCCAAATTAACTTCAGCAGTATTCAAGGCAATTTTATTTTGTTTAATACTCGATTGTGTTTCTGCTAAAGCTGTTTTGGCCGATGCCAAACTGTCTTTGGCATTTTCTACGGCCTCTTTTGATGTGGCATCTTGTGCCAACAAAGCCACCTCTCGATTGTATTGCTTGTTTGCCACCTCAAATGCCACTTGGCGTGCAGCCAATTGCGCAGTTAATGTATTTAACTGCGCTTTTTTGGTTTCTAAATCATTGCGCTGCGTGGTGGAATCAATCTGGGCGATTAAATCGCCTTTCTTCACTTCTTGACCAATTTCGATATAAAGCTTTTTGATTTGTCCTGATGCTTGAGCACCAACTTTAACCAACTGCCCTGCAGTCACTTCGCCAGTGGCTTCAACTGTTTGGTTTAAGTTACCCATTGCCACCGCTTCGGTTAAATATTCAGGCTTTTTTTCTTGGCTGGTATACCACCATAACGTGGTAGCTGCCACACCCACAGCAGCTACTGCCATTAACCATTTGCTTTTTTTCTTCATTGTTCCAATCACCACTTATAAGTCTGATTAATCTACAACTTAAACCACTCTATTCAACTTGGTTTAAGTCTGAGTTTGTTGTTCTTGATTTTTGCTACTGGACACCACACAACTGGGGTCTTGGTGCACAATTACTTCTGCATCCGCATACAATGCCATTACCCTGTGCTCAACTTCTTCGCTGATAGCATGGGCAGCAACAATATTCAAGTCATCCGCTACTTCAATATGAAATTGAATAAACTTGACTGCACCTGATGCCCTTGTCCGCAAATCATGCATACCCAACACCCCTTCTGTTTGGAGCACCACGGTCTGAATGGTTTGGTTTTCTTCATCTGATAAGGCTTTATCCATTAGAGTATCAAAAGCTTCTTTGGCAATATCCCATGAGCTTTTCAAAATCCACACACCCAATGTAATAGCCAACACCGCATCTGCCGAAGCGAACCCCAGTTGGGTCAATAACAATGCCACAATCACCACACCATTGGCCATAAAATCCGTTACATAATGCATGCTGTCTGCGTGCACCGATTGCGACTCAGTTTGTTTCAAAATCCAGCGTTGAAACATCACCAAGGCAAAAGTGAGTACCATCGACACCACCATCACCACCATGCCCCAGCCTGTGTGAGCAACTGCTTGCGGTTTTATCAATTGGTCAACAGAATGCAAAATCAAGAAGACCGCAGAACCTGCAATAAACGTCGATTGCGCTAAAGCAGATAAACCCTCAGCCTTCCCATGACCAAAACGATGATTATTATCGGCTGGTTGAATAGCAATTCGAATGGCAAACAAATTAATAATGCTTGCAAATGAATCCATTATCGAATCCAATAAACTGGCCAATATACTGGCAGAGCCACTGGCCAACCATACCCATGTTTTTAATAGAATTAAGATGGCTGCAACGGAAATAGATGCATAAGTTGCCAATGGCAATAATTTTTCTCTTGGCATGCTAGTGTGCATGTTCATGTCCTCATTTTTGATGGATGTTTCAACTAAAATAATGGTGTCAAACAAAAATGCAGCCATTTTACAGAGAAATAAAGCACCCCCACACTGCTACGCTTGATTTAGCAGATATACTGTCGTTTATTGTCAAGAATCATTATTCTTTCTATCTTACTAGAGAATAGTCTTGCCATCATCATACCAAGGAAGTAAATCTTTATGAGTGCCATTTATTGTCCCTATTTAAGGTTATAATGCATCAGGCACATGGCCAAGATTAGACAACACCCTACCATGGGAATCTTAAGGAAATCTTAAATGTCACAAGAACTCGAACAACGCTTACAATTTATTGAAGAAAGCTTGGAGATGGTTAAAATGCAAAACCGTGTTCTAAGCGTTGCATTAAAAGGCATTCTCAGCGGCTTACCCAGTGATTTGTCTGCTGATATTGTGGAAAATATTCAATTGGCGTTTGAAGATGCTGTTGGTGAACTGCATTACCAAGACCACCCACATGCAGATTTATTTCACGATGTCACCCACGATTTTTTCCAAGAAAAAAATCGTTAAGTACTTATCCATCAAAAATGGCGATAGCATCGCCATTTTTAAGTATTATCAATATATCATTTTTTCATATAAATGCAGCATCTCCCTACCACAATACATGCTATGGGATTTATGAATTATCTCTAATGAATCCCTTATTACCCCCAATATTCTTTTATATTTTTGCCGTCTTATTGCGTTTGTCATACAAAAATGCGCATACCATCAGTACTAGACAATAAAAAAGCCAAGCAACATGGCTTGGCCTAATACATTAACAATACATTATTTACTCAAGGTAGCAGCGCTCTTAGCTTGTTCTAATTCCAAGCGTTCTTTGGCTTTTTCTTTGTTGCTAATGGCAGGTTGCATATCAATCACGGCCCCTGTTTCATCATGCACAGGCATGGCAATATTGCCTTGGTAAACCGCACCAGGCTCGATACTCAAACTTTCTGCACTGATGTCACCCAAAATACGGGCGCTCTTTTTTAACTGTAATTGCTCAACAGACAGTTGACCATGTATCCAGCCAAATACCACCAACTCTTGGCTTTCTACATTGCCATATACTTTACCCGTTTCCCCAATGGTAATTTTGCCTTTGGCAGTCACATTACCATGAATGGTGCCATCAATTTTAATTGAAGTCGAAACATTAACATCCCCAGCCATTTCACAACCAACACCAATAATGGTATCAATGGTTTGCATGCTTGCTGAACTTTGTGTTTGCGTGATTTTCTTAAACATTAGGCATTAGCCCCTTATGAGTTTTGTTATTTTAACGTCAAAAATTGAATGGGATTTTGTCGTTCGCTGTTTAAGCGAACTTCATAGTGCAAATGCGGTCCTGTTGAACGACCAGTTGAACCCAATTTGCCAACCACATCCCCCGCTTTAATTTTCTGTCCGACTTTAACATCAATTGCTGACATATGAGCATAATAAGTCGTGTAACCATATTGATGTTGTACTTGAACCAAATTACCATAACCACCTTGAATACCCGCAAAGATAACTGTTCCATTAGCAGTGGTGTGGATCGGCTCTCCAACTTGACCTCGAAAATCAATACCACCATGATTTTCCGCGCCCGAACCCGTAAATGGATTATTGCGATCACCAAAGCCTGAGGTAATCACACCGCCATGGGGATACCCCATGGGCACATTGATCATGGCTTCGACCAAAGTTTGCAATTTTGTGGCTGTTTTATCCTGTAAGAAAACACTGTCAACTGGCTCATTTAATGGACCACCTGCAGCTTGATTGGGTTCACCTGCTTTGGGTTGATTAAATGTCGGTTGGATTTTAACACCACGGGCCTCAAGGTATTTTTCCAAATCAGCAATAGATGTCTGTGATTGTTGCAGCACATTCAATTGTGCTTCAACTTGCTTGGATTTTTGTGATTTTAAATCTAACAACTGTGTCCGCAGCTTTTTGTTTTCTAAACCTTGCAATCGAGTCGCTGCAAATTGCCATAACAAAAACACCAGTGCCAAAAACATAAAAGACACAACAATGCCCAATCCCCATAAAATAGGCTTAATTTTTTGCATCCAAACACGAGGTAAATGCCAAGAGTGTGTTGACCCATCGGCATCATCCACCATAAACAATGTAATGTATTTTTTCTCAGACATGAAGCGTTGTAGTACCCATTCTAAAACAAGGTGTACATTTACTAGATATGGTGGTTTTGGTAAAGATATGAAGCTATATTTTAACTAAAATTTAACACAACATTGTTTATCCACAACATTTAACACTTTTATTATTCCCAATGCATTTATTAGGGTATTTTTTTATGTTAGAGCGTTAAGAACGCAACGGGGTCCAAACGCTGATCATTTTTTCGCACTTCATAATGCAAATGAGGACCTGTCGATCGCCCTGTTGAACCGACTTTACCGATAACATCACCAGCAATAATTTTCTGACCAACCTTAACATTGATGGCAGACAAATGACCATAATATGTGACATAACCATAACC
>JASLDB010000279.1 GCA_030151665.1 Neisseriaceae bacterium | reverse complement strand
ATTTATTCAAACGAGACAAGACAGCAAGGGCTTGCGCATGTTCCATTGCCATATTTTAGAGCATGAGAATCTGGGTATGATGGCCAATTTAAACGTGGTGCCATAATTAGCTTGATGTGGTCTTTGATAGCCAGCGTATCGCTGGCTTTTTTGTGGCATGGATTTATCAAACCAAGATGTTTTTTTAAGCCTTAGCCACCACTGATGAGCAAGAAAAAAGCCCACATCTAAAAATGTGGGCTAGGAAAGCATGGTAACCAAGTTATGGTTGTTGTCATGGCTTGATATGTATATTGTGCTAAAGACGAACTGGCATGTGAATGCTTAAGCAGTCTTTGCTTTTTATTGTGGTTACCATGCTTGTTTTATGCACTATTTTTTGATTTTGCGCACCAACACAAATGATGTCAACATGCCCAAAAAAGCGAATCCACCCATGATAGCAAAAACCACTTGGTAACCAAATAAACCAGGGTAATGGTCTAATATATTGCCATATAAACTAAAACAAAACATCGCTGGTGAATAACCAATAAAACTACCCAATGCCATGGCAGAGCCCGTGAAGTTTTTGTCTATTTTGGCCTCGCCAATTGGTGCGAAGAAAATCGCACGTTGGCTAAAAACAATCGCACCAAACCCCAAAGTGCTTGCCATGCCTAAATACACTGGCATGTGTTCGTGAGGCAGTAAAATCAATGCGACAACTGCAGCAACAATCAAGGCAAAAGTGTACATCAAATATTTGCTGGGCGATTTTAAAATCTTATCAGAAATCAAACCACCAATCGGACCTCCTACCATCTTTAAGCAATATTGGTTAATAATGCCATAGGCACCGACCAAGGCAACGGGCAGAGCATATATATTTTTTAAGAATGGAATGAAGAAAGTCAAGCCACAATAAACGGCATAGACAAAGAATACGTTAAAGGCAATTAACCAAACGATTTTGTTTTTGAGCACATAAGCAATGCTTTTTTTCTCACCCGTTTCCTCTTCAGCTGCATTGGTTTCTTCTGGTAATTGTTCGCTTTTGCCCATGGCGATAAAGATGGCAATGCCGACCACGATGGCAATGGTAGAGTAAAACCAGATACCCACTTTAAAACCCAATAAACCGCTGCCAAAATAAGTAAACAAGCCTAACGCCGTGAATGCCACAATGGTATCAACCAAGCCACGACCAGTTTCCAAATAACCAAATAAACGACCTTGTTTGGTTTCATCACCCAATAGGCTTACTGACTTTAATAAGACAGGCCAATTAAGCATGTCGCAAGTTACACCAAATAAAGCCCATACAGCCAAAATAGCCCAGTAGCCTGGCATGGTTGATAAATAAAAGCCCAATAAACCCGTTGCCACCAAAGAAAATAGCATGGTATGGCGACGTGGCAATTTATCAACAAAGTAGATCGACAAGAAAAAACCAATCGTTGCCATGATGGAGTTAACTGACATGGCATTGCCAATTTGCCCATTGCTAAGGTGAAAATAGTCTTGCATGGGGATGTAAAAAGCATCCTTTAGTGATGGCAATTTGTAAATGGTGCCACCGCATAAGGTTAATAGGCTAAAAATAAACCAATTGCGTTTTGAAAGCATGATTGCTTCTCCAAATAATAGTACTTCTCTTGCTGTTGATGTTGTTGATACTGCTTTTTTGCTATTATTGTTTCTTGTTTAACGCCTGTTTTAGGCTACTGAGCTAAGGTATTCTTGCTTGATTTCCGCCAAAACTTGGCGCACGAAATGCAGTTGCGCCAAGGCATCTTTCGTTTCTTGCTCTAAGCGTTCGGTTAAATTTTCCGTTGGAATCGGTGTTTCACTCACAGCACGCCAGGGGATAAAGGGATTGTCTCCTTCGTCATCAAAGCGAAAAGCAGGGGCGTAATAATCCACTTCTTCTTCTAGGCCAAAAGATGTCACTTGGGCTTGGTCCTGACCCAATAACAACAAAGCTTTTAGCAGATCCTTAAATGGTACATCGCCTTGTCCTGATTGACATGCTTTGTGACCAAAACCATTGCCTTCAGGAATAATCAAAGCATCTTTAATGTGTACTTGGGTAATCAACGGTGCCATGGTGTGAAGTGCGACCATGGGCTGTTCATTGGCATTAATCATGTTGGCAAAGTCAAACAAGATAGACAGGTTTTTCATGCCACAATCACGCACTAAATCATGCATTTCTTGGCTGTTTAAATCTTCATGCTGCTCCATGACAAAGCTAAGTTTGCTGTTTTCATAGCGGGCTTTGACATACTGTAAATCGGCAGCAATCTTTTGCAATACATCTTGTAAATAGCCTTCATAGCGAGGATAAAAGCGCACAGATGTTGCACCCGTTTTTTGGGCAATACGCACAGCATGGTCAATGGCTTCAGAATCTGTTGAACTGGTTTCAATGTGGATTTCCAAGCCTTCTGCTGCCACTTTAAATGCTGCCAAGGTTTGGTCATCAGCTTGACCTAGAGATTGGCTTTCTCCATCCAATACATGGATTTTGACGCCTTTAAGATGGTTTTCACGGGCAATGGTCAATAAATCTAACGGCAAAATTTTTTCCAAGCGCATGTTCAAATGAAAAGCATAAGCATGTAAAAATAATGGAATATTATCAATGCGTTCAGCTAGGTTAATGGTGGTCATGATTTCGTCCTAAAAATTAATACTAACGGCTTCAAAGCGCCAATATTCACAATCCAATTGCAGAATGTGGCCATCATCATCTGCACGGTATTTCTCAATTAAAATTGCTGGCATACCCAATGTGGTGCCAATCTCTTTGCTAATGTGCTCATCTACACGCACAGGGGTAATTTTGACTTTGTCAGTGTGCAATGTTTTTTGGTATTGCGTTTGCCAGTGCTCATGAAAAGATTGCTCATGTAAACCATCCAAAAAATCAGGTGCCACCAAAGGGTTAATGTATGAGCGATGGTAGAAAACTTTATGACTATCCAAAGCGCCCCATCCGGTAATTTCCAGTAATTCATTGCTTTTTTCTTGTAAATACAAAGTATTGTCTGCAATGCTATTGGGTAAGCAGGTGTTTTTCTCAACATATGCCCAAGATGGGTGTCGATTTTGCTGTAAGGCTGCTAATTTGAAACTGGTGGTTGATTTTGGGTAGTAGTGAAAGCAGGGCAAGGACACAAACCAACCACGCCGGTCTTTGCGAAAAATGCGCTCTTCTGCCTCTAAAAATAGCAAAGCTTGACGCAAAGTCATTCTTTTAACTTGGGTTAATTCCTCAAGCTCTCGTTCTGATGGCAGCTTAGAACCAATGGCAAATTGGCCACTGTCCAATAACTGGTTTAGTTTCTCTTTGGCTATTTCTACTGTTGATATGGTCATTGGGTCATCCCTTTTGGTTTAAACCAGTTTGCTAAAATTAAGTCAAATTGGCATAAGCGTCAAGCGAATTTGCCACGATTCCAGCAATGGTTGATGGCAGTCAAAAGTTGGTTTTTGATTAAGTATTTGCTTGAATATTGAAATTCGATAAATTAAATGCCATTGTTATATTTAAAGTGCTGAGTTGCGAATCAATAAATTGTCGTATGATGAATACTAATATGTGTTTATATTATTTAAATACATATAATATGGTCATCATTATTCATGGGGATAGTCTGGGGTTGTCATGGTAGCCTGATAAAGCAAGGTATTGTGATTAACAATGAAATGATTTAAATTGGGGGTTAGTCACGTTGCCATGACGTGTTAATTAAATGTTAAACCAGATAAAGAGAAATATAGCCCATGCAAACCCTTTTACCCTTTAAAGCACAAATCAAAGCTGATTTAAAAAAACAATTTATTGATATCAAGAACAGCGTTGGCAATGAGCGATTGTATGTCTTTGCATTGGGCCGTGTCGAAGACATCTCGGGGCAATATTTTGCGATGGGGCACACCTTGGAAAAAATGGCACAACAGTTGTCACAAAAACCATCGACTCATTATTCTGATTTTTGGTGGATTGCTGAATTGTCTTATGGCAGCGATTATGGTTCGATTCGGTATGAGGATTTGGAACCATTTATTAATAACACTGATGATGCGATAGAAGATGCTTTACGCATTGAGTATGATTCAATGCTAATTGAATCCTTAATTGAACTGAAAAATGAGGGCTTATTTGACCAAGAAATTCCCGAATTCAGTGTCTATATTCAATACCAAGACGAAGCTTTCTTATTGGAAGAGGAAAGCTTCGCTCAAATCTTTCCAGAAAAAGACAGCAAGGCTTTTGCCAGTAAGTACAAAAAAACAGCTGCTTCACTAACTAGCCAATTAATCGCTCAATATGCATTGGTTTCAGACTGATTGTGCTAGTTACAATACATTTCTTGGCATAAAACCCACTGGTTCATGTGGGTTTAAATCGACAATAAATCATCGTATTCTGCCAGTTTTTCTTGAATGGCTTTATTAGACTGGTATTTTCGATGGAGTTTTTGCAAATCTTTGTCGATATTTTTGCAGTAAAAATTAATTTTTTGATTGAGTTTTCTTGGCCCATCTTTTTGGGGATCACCAGAAAATTCGCCCATAAAATGAAAACAAGTGTCGGCTCGGCTCGTTATTTTTTGAACGTCTTGTGGGTAAGGTGTTTTGGCATAAATGCCTTGGCTCATTAGTAAAAAGGTCATAAAAAATGCAGTGTATTTCATGAGTGGCTCAGGTGTTTTCAGCATGATTGTTATCCAATATCATACTCAGTTACATCAAGTTTGTCTTGCGTAAAAAACGCTGCCGGAAGAAATAAGCCATGCCAAATAATAAGAGTCCTGTGGCAAAAGAAAACCAATAACTGTATTGGCTTAAGTGAATAGTCTGCTCGGTATTGTATTTTGATTCTAGGTCAGATATCTGGCTACAGTGTTGGGTTACAATGGCTTTTTTGACTGTGTAGAATTGATCTTCTTGTAATTTTTTAGCTGCGCTAGTGCTCAGTAAGCATTTAGCGCTACCATTCATTCCATTAGCACCGATGTGAAGTTGGCTAATACCAAAACCAAGGTTTTGGGTTTGAATTAACATGGCAGAATGGGTATTTTGCTTGTTGGTAAAGTAACCTTTGTGTTGAATATCTTGAGTTCAACTATGAAGTGCGACAGTTTTTAAACCATTGATGAAGAAGTAAGATGTGAGGTACA